>NZ_JCACHU010000007.1:0-12060 GCF_059504005.1 Belnapia sp.
TGCAGGAAAGCATTCTGCCCTGGCCAGTTAAGGGCCATGCAATCAGGAAGTCTGGGGAAGCTTCACCGCCATTCTAGACCTAGTTGCGGGTACGTGGCCTCAGAGGCCCTCGGACATCGTCCCAAGGGGCGAGTGATGCTGAACATGACAGCCATCGCTACTGGAGATGCATTCATCAGGTCTCCGAGGCGGCTGGGCACCGCCCCGGATTGCCTCGCTGGTCAGGGCTACGGCGTCGGTCTCGTGAGAGGGCCTACGGGGGCGCATAGTGCGTCCGTACCCGTCCGAGGGCCGGAATGCCTCTTCGGCCGTCGTGCGGGCAAGCGTCTTCCCGATGGACACGCCGCGTGGGCCGCGCAGACCCACGAAGCCCATCCAGCGACCCGGCAGGGGTCGAACGAGGGCGTGGAGGCACCTTACCCAGCCCGCCTCTGGCTGTCGGCCAAGCCCTTGCCCATGAGCAGCCCCATCTCGCCCGGTCGATCCGCGTACTCCCGCATGGTGCGATACGGCACGGCGGTGACCTCCGCGATGAAGTTGAGCTTCGCGGCGGCGTCGAGAGCGCCAAAGCGGCCCGCCCCCGGCTTGCGCTCGAACAGCGCGGCGACCGCCTGCACTGTCCGCACCGGGACGAGGCCCAGCACCCTGATGTGCTCCGGCGTCACGTCGGCCGCGGTCAGTTTTCGGTCGACCATCGCGTACCCCTCGGGGGCTGCGCTCGACGGCTTGGCATCTGCAGGAGGCGTGGCCGAGAGCTGGCCAACCGGGAAGTCGAGCTCGGCACCGTTGGCCTGCTCGATGAAGACGGTGTCCCCATCGCACTTGAGGACCGTGCCGCTGCGCTTGCCGTCCCGGTGGTAGACCGTCTGCCCAACCTTGAACATTCCCTGTCCTCCAGCCGCCGGTCGCTAGGACCGGTTGTGCCATGGCACGCGGCCCGTGGCGAGCGAAAGGCCCTTCGGGTCTTCACAGCAGATTCGGTCCACAGCTTACTAGCTTCGGTCTTAGACGCCGCTGAAGCTGCTGATCTGCTTTTGCATGGCCGCATCCACTCGCTTCTGCCTCTCCGCAGCCTGAGCGGGCGTCAGCGGCGGTTCATCCCGAGGTGGTGGCGGTGGATCGACGCCAATCATGAGGAGGCGAAGGAGCCATCGTCCTATACTCTTCATCAGCATTGCACCAACTTAATCAATCTTACACTGCTCCATTTATGAGGTCTTTCGCCATACCCGCGCGGTTCAAAATCACATGGGACACTCTGGCGGCCGCGATGGGCGCCTTGCCGCCATGCAGGCTCAACCCGCAGGGCAGGTGCGACCTTTGAAAGGCCTGGCACGAGGTCGCGGCGGGTCTCAAGGACTTGGTGCCGTTGGACACCGCTATCCCTGAGCCCGATCTGGAGCAATCGAACCTTTGGGAATTGATAACGGCAGAGAATATGGAGAGGCTAGGCGCGACGGGTGCTCATACGGTGCAAGGCACTTTATCTGCGGCCGTGACCGCGCTGAAGTTGACCCGGCGGGAAGGTTAGCATGCTGCCCTGGCTTCCCATCGAGCGGCGGGGTATCTACCCGGCTCCCTGCGCTTTCCGCACCTCGTCCAGCACCGCCTCATGCGTCGCCAGTATTCGCCGCAGCGTGGGTTTCCCTTTGTCGCTCGCCTCTGCGATGCCCTCGTGCATCTCCTCGATCCCCGAAGTCATCTGCTCGGCCAAGCCGGATAGCCGCTCCTGTAGCTGCTCGCCGTCGTCCTTGAGTTCGGCTGTCCAGATCTCCAGAACGCGAGAGAATTCGGTGGCAGCGCGGGCGGGTGGGACACCCGCTTGCAGGAGCTTGATAAGGGGAGCGAGGTCGGCGTTGGGAGAGCGGGGCATGCTGGAGAAGGTAGGCAGGCGCACCCCGGATCGCTAAGCGTCGAAGAGTCCCTTTGTGTTGCCAGTGGCGGTCTGAACGAAGCGATCCGTTATCCCGAAACAACGAGCGGTTCGGTCGGCGACACCTTCCAGGGTTCTCGGAGGCTGGTCAGGCACCGAGCGTGGCTCGGTCGGTGGCGCTCTAGGCCATACGCAGCTGCCGATGCCGACCGCCCCGCCTCCCGGCGTGGCGACTGACCTACGGAGGCAGACCCGGGATGGTGTCCGTTCGCTGCTGCATCGCGGGCCGCCGCTCAACGAAAATCCCGCGTCGGCACCTTGATCCCTGACCCGAGCCGTAGGTCGGGAATGTAGATGTCGCGCGCCGGGCGGCCACCCAGCCCCGTTGGTTCGAGCGGACCCAACGGAGCAGCGGCGTCCCGCTCTTCGACGCCCTGCAGCAGGCCGGAAAGATCCTCCAAACGGTTGGCGATGACGTGGGTTACCTCGCCCTCGCGCTGCACCCGACCGCGGCAGGCAAGCATACCCGCGGAGAGGACGAGGCGACGCTGTCGCTCGAAGAGGGAGGGCCAGACGATGAGGTTCGCCACGCCCGTCTCGTCTTCGATGGTGATGAACATGACGCCCTTGGCCGAGCCCGGCTTCTGCCGCACCAGCACGATGCCAGGCACCGTCACCCAGCGTCCGTCGCGGGCCGTGGCGAGGTCCGCGCAGGCCACCAGGCCGCGGGCGCGAAGTTCACCCCGCAGGAAGGCGACAGGATGGCACCGCAGGCTTAGGCCAGTGCTGCGGTAATCCTCCACGACCTCACGTCCATCCGCCATCGGCACGAGCGCGACGGGCGGCTCGACGGCCTCCGGCTCCAGCGCGCCGCCGCGCTCAGCCGCGGCAAACAGCGGCAGCGCCGTGTCGGCGAGGCCGCGCACTGCCCAGAGCGCCTGCCGCCGGTCGAGCCCCAGCGTGCGGAAGGCGTCGGCCTCGGCCAGCCGCTCGAGCGCCGCCCTGGGCAGGCCAGCTTGGCGCCAGACCTCCTCGACGGACGCGTAGGGCGCCCCTCCCCGGTGCGCGACAAGCCGGGCGGCGTCGGCGTTCGCCAAGCCTTGAATCATGCGCAGGCCGAGCCGGACGGCCAGCCACCGGCCGCCCGTCGGCTCCAGGGTGCAGTCCCAGCGCGAGGCGTTGGCACAGACCGGCCGCACCTCGACCCCATGCTCGCGGGCGTCGCGCACCACCTGGGCGGGCGCGTAGAAGCCCATCGGCTGGCTGTTCAGCAGCGCCGCGCAGAAGACATCGGGCTGGTGGCACTTCACCCATGCGCTGGCGTAAGCGATGAGGGCGAAAGAGGCGGCGTGGCTCTCCGGGAAGCCGTAGCTGCCGAAGCCCTCGAGCTGCGCGAAGGTGCGCTCCGCGAAGTCCCTCGCGTAGCCGCGCTCCACCATGCCCGCAATCAGTTTGTCCCGGAACACTGAGACGCCACCCGTGAACTTGAAGGTCGCCATGGCGCGTCGCAACTGGTCGGCCTCGCCCGGACTGAACCCGGCGCAATGGATGGCGACCTGCATGGCCTGTTCCTGGAACAGCGGCACGCCGAGCGTCTTGCCGAGCACCTTCTCCAATTCGAGCTTCGGGTAGGAGACGTCCTCCTTTCCCTCCCGGCGCCGCAGGTAGGGATGGACCATGTCGCCCTGGATTGGCCCCGGGCGGACGATGGCGACCTGGATGACGAGGTCGTAGAAGGTTCTCGGCTTCAGCCGCGGCAGCATGGCCATCTGCGCCCGGCTTTCGATCTGGAAGGTGCCGAGGGTGTCGGCGCGCCGGATCATAGCGTAGGTCGCCGGATCCTCAGGCGGCACCGAGGCCATGTCGACTTGCTGACCCTTGTGGTCATCCATCAGCTCGAAGGCGCGCCGGAGGCAGCCCAACATACCGAGCCCGAGCACGTCCACCTTCATGAAGCCCAGCGCGTCGATGTCGTCCTTGTCCCATTCGACCACCTGCCGCCCGGCCATCGCCGCAGGCGCGACCGGGACGAGTTCGTCGAGCCGGTCGCGGGTCAGCACGAAGCCGCCCGGGTGCGTCCCGAGCTGGCGGGGGAAGCCGATGATCTCGCGCGCAAGCTCCAGGGTCAGCCGCAGGCGCCGGTCGGTGGGGTCGAGATTCAGCTCCGTGGCGTGCTCCTCGGTCACGCCCTCCTCGGACCAGCCCCATACCTGCGCGGCCAGCGCGCCGGTGACGTCTTCGGGCAGGCCCATGACCTTGCCCACGTCCCGCACCGCCCCGCGGGCGCGGAAGCGCATCACGGTGGCGCAGAGCGCGGCGCGGTCGCGACCGTAGCGGGCGTAGACCCACTGGATCACCTCCTCCCGCCGCTCGGCCTCGAAGTCCACGTCGATGTCCGGAGGCTCGCGCCGCTCAGCCGAGACGAAGCGCTCGAAGAGCAGGCCGGAGCGCACCGGGTCGATGGAGGTGACGCCGAGCACGTAGCAGACGGCCGAGTTGGCGGCCGAACCGCGGCCCTGGCAGAGGATATCCTTGCTGCGGGCATAGGCGACGATGGTGCGGACGGTCAGGAAGTAGGGCGCGTATCCCAGGTCTTCGATGAGCCGCAGCTCGTGCTGGAGCTGGGCCGCCACGTCGTCGGGCATGCCTTCCGGATAGCGGGACGGCGCTGCGTCCCAGACCAGCCGCTCCAGCGCCTGCTGCGGGGTGAGCGACGGATCCTCGACCTCGTCCGGGTACTGGTAGCGGAGTTCGTCCAAGGAAAAGCGGCACCGCGCCACGACGTCGAGGGTCCGCGCGACCGCCTCCGGGTGGTGGCGGAAGAGGCGCACCATCTCCTCCGACGCCTTCAGGTGGCGGTCAGCGGAGCGCTCGCGCCGAAACCCAGCGCCGTCGATGGTGCAACCCTCGCGGATGCAGGTGACCACGTCCTGCAGGGTGCGACGCTCCGGCGCGTGGTATAGCACGTCGCCGGTGGCGACCGCCGCCACGCGCGCGACGCGCGCCATGTCATCGAGCGCGCGCAGGCGCACGTCGTCGCCGGAACGGCGACGTAGCGTCAGCGCGAGGTGGGCGCGGCTGCCGAAGTCGGCACGAAGGCGGGGGAGGCGTGCGGCAAGCTCCTCGTCTGGCTGATCCGGCACAAGGATAGCGAGCAGCCCCTCGGCATGAGCCGCGAGGTCGTCCCAAAACAGCTCCCAACCACGGTGGCCAGCGCGGCCCTTGCCGATGGTCAGCAGTCGACAGAGCCGGGCGTAGGCGGAGCGGTCCGTTGGATAGACCAGGACGGCGGCGCCGTCCGCGAGGTCGAGGCGGCAGCCGACTACCAGCCGCACGCCTGAATCCTTGGAGTGCCGGTGCGCGGACACGATCCCCGCGAGTGAATTCCGGTCGGTGACGCCGAGCGCGGGCAGGCCAAGCGCGGCGGCCCGGTCAAACAACTCCTCTGGGTGGCTGGCGCCGCGCAGGAAGGAGTAGTTCGTTGTGACCTGGAGCTCGGCGTAGGCCGCCGTCACGGCTTCTGATGGTGCGGGCTGGTCGAGGGTGCCGGAACCGCCGGGAGCTTCATCAGCACGAAGCCGCTGCGCTCGAGATGGCGCACCAGCCGTTCGGCGGTGATGCGCGCCATCGCCTCGTCGGCGTGATGGACACGTTTCCTTCCGTCATACCTGAGCGCGAAGGACAGGCTCTCGGCGATTTCCTCGGAGGTCGCGGGACGCAGGGGCGAAGGGGCATTGGGCACCGGAGCTGTTTCCTTGCTGTCGAGGTCAGAAGATGCCGTGCAGGAACCAAGCGAGGTCGCCCGTCGCGGGGTCGGCGCCGTCGCCGCGGCGGTAAAGCCAGAAGCGCCGACCATCCTCGTTCTCGACGGCCCAGTAGTCGCGCACCGCGCGGCGCTCGCCGTCGCGGCGCCACCACTCGCCCGCAATGCGCTCAGGCCCGTCGGCGCGCCGGACGCGGTGGCGCACCCGGCGCCAGGTGAATGCGGCTGGGGGTTGGTCGGGCAGCACCGACAGCACCTGCACCGGCTGAGGCGGCGCGATCAGTCGAACCGGTCGCCGCAGGCCGGGCGGCCAGGCGGCACGACCGACGTCGGCGAGAGGGCGCGCGCGCCAGACCGAGCGCTCGGGCACGTCGCTCTCGACGGGCACAGCACGGAACACCCGCCCCGCGCCGAAACGGGCAGTGAGGCGGTCGACCAAGGAAGCGATGTCCACCTCGGCGGCGCCATCGCCGCTGAGCGACGTCGTGGCCTGGGTGGGTGCAAGTGGCTCGGCCAAGGCGACGACGAGGCGCATGGCGGCGACCCCGAAGCCGGGATCCACCTCCTCGAGCCGCTCGCCGAGGAGACGCGCAAGATGGCGAGGGTCGCGCGTTGGTCGTGCCATTCCGGCTCGCAGGACCTTGGTTGCGTCGTCCACCCGCTCAAACAACAAGTCGAGGCGACGCGCGCCGAGGCCAGCTCGCTCCAGCCCTGTGCAAACGGTCTCCGCCAGTCGGTCGATGGCGAACCGCAGCGCTTCGGCGGTCAGCAGCGGCTCGGGAAAGGCCAGGCTGTGCTGCACCGCCTCAGGCGGCACCACCGGCGTGATCGGCTCTGGGGTGCGGCCGAGCGCCTGGTCGAGACGCCGCAGCGTCTCAGCCCCGAACCGCCGCGCCAAGGGGCCGCGTGGCGTCGAGACCAGCTGGCCGACAAGGTCGAGCCCGAGCCGCCGCAGGCCCGCGACTGTCTCGCCGGGCAGGCGCAGCGCCGCCACAGGCAGCAGGGCGACGGCGTCGACTTGCCCGGCGGGTAGAACGACGCTGATGGTCGCGCTGACGTGGCGTGCCATCGCCCAGGCCGCGCCGGGCGTGTCTGCGATGGCGGCTCGGGCGACGATGCCGGACCGGCCGAGGCGTCCGACGAGGTCTTCGAGCATTGCCTCCTCGCCGCCATGCAGGTGCGCGCAGCCGGTGGCGTCGATCCAGAGCCCGTCCGGCGGGTCGGGCGCGGTCAGAGGGGAGTAGCGCAGGCACCAAGCTGCCAGGTCGGTAAGCGCGTCGGCGTCGCCCTCGGGATCCGCCGCGACGACCTCGAGCCCAGGCACCATGGCCTGGGCATGGGCGAGCGGCATGCCCGGGCGGAGCCCCAGCACCTGCGCCGCCCGGTTCGCCGACGCGACCGCGAGGCGGCGGCCATCGTGGGCGCGCGTCACCAGCGGCGCCTCAACCGGCGACACGGTGCCTCGGCTCCTCTGCAGCCGGTCGGTCGGCCAGGTCGGCAGCCAGAGCGAGACGACCCTGCGCATCGGGACACTCCACAATCCAGGAACGGGGTTCACCGCCGCGAGCCCGCAGCAGGTCGAGCTGCCAGCGTGCCCGGCCGAGGCCGGGTGTCTCGGGCGACCAAGGCAGCGGCGGGGCGGACGGCAGGGAGGCGACGCGCCAGCGCGTCACGGCTGCGCTGGGCTCGGCCAGGGCGGGGTCATCGTGCCGGGGGCTACGGCGGAGTGCGAAGGCGATGGCGCCCGTACCCTCCGCGGCGAGCTGCAGGCGGCGCGAAGCGGTCAGGCTGAGGCGGCTGGGCACCTCGCCGACGACGCCTGCGAGACCGGGGTGGCGCAGCCCCTCCTCCATGGCGGCCAGCACGTCCCGGCCCGCCTCCACGTGCAGGACACGCTGCGAGGTGAGGCCGACCTCGGCCAAGGCCGGGGCGAAGAGGTCGAAGTATGGAGAGACCCAGAGCACCGGCCCTGCCGCACGGGCCAGGACGCTGGCGGCGAGCAGGGCCGCGGCGGCGCCGTGCTCGGTGTCGGGGCCAGACCCGGCGACCTCGTGCAGGGCGCCCCGGGCGATGCCGCCGTCAGGCAGGGCGTCGTCGAGGGTCGGGAGACCGAAGGGAATGACAGCCGCACGGCCCGGGGCCAGCGGGCGGCGCTCGATGCGCGCCACCTGCTCCCTGAGGTCTTCCAGCAATGCCGCCCGACCGCTCCCGGCCATGTCCACTCACCTCCGTCGCCTGGAACATAAAGTGAACGAACGAGTCGCCGGAAGTTCCGATTTAGGCTGGCGACCTGCGGAGGGCTGTGGATAACGGGGATCGTTTCGGTGTGGCGAGGCCAGGACGCTTTTCGGAGCACGTTATGTTGCTCACACTTCGCTTGATCGGCGCTGTGATCCATCTGCGGGCTAGGGGGCCAGCTAAGCTTGCTCTCCCTTCGAAGCGGACACCCTTAACGCTGCGTCCTGCCGCTCATGCCGATGCAACTTGGCCACAGTGAAGTCTTGGACGCCTCTGCTGCGGAGTATCCTGTAGCGGGAAGATGAAGGCCCACACATCATGTGCGCGGAGACGAGCCGCGCATGCCGAGAACTCAAGGCGAGATTGTCGCAACGCTGCTGGCAGCGGGAGCTGTCCGCGGCATGCGGCTAGCCAGTCCGGCGCAGCGCCGCATGCTACGCTTCTTGCTCGCATCGCCCAAACGCGGTCGTGGACCTTTCTCCGATGCTTACATCGCCCAGCTGAAGGTCGCCTTCGCGGTGCCCGACGCGCCGGATGAGGACGAGGGTCGAGGGGACGCAGCGGAGCACGGCGGGACGCCGATGAGTCGCTGGCTGCTCGATCGCGTCGAGGCGACTGGCTTCGGCGGCGTCACGGCATACGGCGCGGGGTCGTTCACCCTGGAGTTCGGTGGCAGGAGCCTATGCCTGGACGGCCTTAACGGCCAGGGCAAGACCTCGCTCGCTAGCCTGCTGACCGTCGCCCTCACGGGCCAGCGCATCGGCGCGCACGGCCCGTCTGCCGCCGCGTGTTCGCCTCATCCGGTCCGCACGGCAAGCGGCGGTGGCCCGGCGGACGGATGGCCGCCCGTTGTAACCTACCCGAGGGACTTGGAGACCCTGCAGTCTGCCGTTCCAGAGGCCATGATCCGCCTCGTGTTTAAGGACGAAGCAGGTCTGGAACACACGACCGAACGGACCGTGACCCGCGGGGGCATCTCACCGGCCCAGCCATTCTTGCCACCCGGCGTCAGCCCCCTACACGCGGAGCTGGCGGTCCTCATCCCGAACCGGGTGGCGCACGTCCGAGTCACGGAGGAGCGGCGCCTTGTCGAGGTGCTGGTTGAGCTCATCGGGCTGGAGCCCCTGCAGGCACTTGGGGAGCACGCATCCGATCTATGCCACGGCAGTAAGAACTTCGCGGGTTACCCGAAGACTGCGGACATCAGGGCCGCAGCGGGCAAGGCGGAAGCAACCCTGAAGGAGGTGCTTGACGACACGACAGCGCGTGACGCCCTGCCTCCGTCCCCGACGCCCCCGAACGGGCTCCAGCCGGGCGACCTGTCGCGCGCATTGGTGGCGGCGAAAGCGGGGCTCACCGGCAGGAAGTCGCAGCTGTTCCAGGGAGTCGAGGTCGACCCGTCCATCGACCTGACCCGCGCGGACGGGCTCTCAAGGGTACAAAGGCTCTTGGGAGAGGTTGCAGCCCTGCTCGGTGAGAACCTGCTGAAGTCCCTGCCGAGCATGAGCGCGGTGAAGCAGATCGCGGCCCTAGCCGAACCGGCCCGCCTGGAGGTTGCCCGTCGGGCCCTGTCCGCCGCACGCGAAGCCCTCGCCTTCGCACGAGAGGCCGCCGCTCGCCAGCGGCGAGACGCCAAGCTGCGGCTAAAGGCCACCGCCGCGCGGTGGCACGCCGAGAACCACCCGGACTCGGGCGGGGTGGACGACTGCCCGCTCTGCGGGCGGACGCTGTCTGGAGACGCCGACCTCGACGCCCTCGCCGCTGAACTCGCGGCCCTCAAGACGGAAGGCGAGGTGGTCACGAGGACGTTCGGTGAAGCCTGTAACCGGATCGCGCAGGAGCTGGCTGCCGACCTTGCCAGGCTTGGCAACCCGGTCGAGTTGCCGCCGGATCCTGTAGCCGACGTGCTCGACGAACTCGCCCGGCACCTCGAGGCAAGCGAACCCCTCGGCTTGATCCTGCCGACCCCTCGGCGGTCAGCCGTCGAGGCGGTCCGTTCCCTGGCGCGGACGCGCAGCCCCGGCGGCACGCCCCTGGCGGTCGCGGGCGTGCCCGAGGAGGAGAGGGCCGCCCTCGACGCGATCGCCCGCGCGGAGAGGGCCATCACCCTCGCGGAGGCCTGGCCAGAGGCGAAGGTGTTACTCGGGCGCGTTCGCCAGGAAATCATTGGCCGCTCGGGAACGGACGGCAGCGCCCCGGCGGTGGGCACGCTGCTCCATGCGCTCAGGGCAGCGCAAGACGCCAGTGACTCCGCGGCACCCATCGACAAGGCGACCGAGAGGCTCGACGCTGCAATGGCCGCCAGCGAGGCCTTGCGGACGCTTCAGGAAGAGCACCGTGCGAGGCGTGCCGTTGTGGAGGCCTTGACCCCGCTCAAAGACCTCATCCGGGTCGTACAGGAGGAGGCACGGGAAGCACTGGCCGAGGTCAGCGCTGAGACGGTCGAGCTGTTCGGCCGCATCTACGCGGGCGGGCCGCTCGCGCTGCAAGGCGCCGGAATGCCCCAGCGCGGGGCACTGCGGGTCGAGGGCCGCGTGGGCGACGCTGTTGTCGACGCGTCGCTGGTTGCGAACACCTCGTGGCTCAGGGCCTTTCTTTGGGCCTTCGTCTTTACACTGAGGCGGCAGGCGGTTGCTAGGCTCGGCTACGACCCGATGCCGCTGCTCCTCCTCGACGATCCGCAGGCCACCCTGGACAACTGCAATGAGCGGCAGTGGGCTGGTGTGCTGGCCGAGATGTCGGCAGGGACGGACGGGCGCCCGGCTGAGGCGCAGCTAGTCATTACCAGCCACGACCTGAAATTCTTCGAGCGGGATGAATTCAAGTCAGTCTACGACGGCAGCCGTGGCGCCGTGCATGGCATTTGCCCAGCGAAGGGGACGCTCCGGGTGTTCCACGGCGGGCCGCACGACCGCGCGTGGGACGCCCTCAATCGCGACCAGACGCCCGGAAACGCTCAGGCGTACATCTCCGAGGTCCGCATGCTCGTCGAAGGGAAGCTCTCGCTCATCCTGCAGATCTTTGGCGTGATATCAAACCAGACTGACATCCAGCACCTGATCAACGAGTTTGAGACCAGGAGGTCGCTCCCGTTCTTCACGTCGCCCGCTGTGCTTGCGGTCACCAACCTGCTGCGTACCGAGCGGACGTTCCGCAGCAAACTGAACGCTTCGCACCACGACGAAGACCGCCGCTCTTTGACGGTACATGATGCGAGAGAGGTCAACGCCGTCTGGCGGAGACTCGACGAAACCCTCGAAGGGGCGTGCGCGCAAGCCCGAAGACTAGAATTCCTGTATCCCAGGCAGGCGGGATCGTCGAGCGTAGTCGCGTTCCCCACGCCGAACCGGCTGGTCGCGCCCGGGCGGGTAAGGGACCGGGAGCTTGTTCTCAGCGGCCGGGTCGCCGCCGCAACCGGCGGGCGCGTCACCTGGGGCAACGTAGACTCCGGCGAAAAAGTGCGCCTCGTACGACACGGTTCGGTCCGCCTCCTCGCGGATACACTCGCCCCAATCGCACGGCCGGGAGACCTACTACTTCTCCGCCAGTTCGGCGACCCTGCGGACGGAGACCTTGTCGTCGCGGAGGTTGATGGGCAGTTGCGGGCGCGACGCTTGCGGATGGCGGGGGAGGACCGCTCCAGCCCGACACTCCTAGCAGAGTCAGCGGGCGACCGATCACTGCCCCCGTTGATCCTAGCAGCGGCCGACAACCGGATGCGAATCGTCGATGGAGTGCTGTACTCTCAGCCAGACGGCACCGGCGGGGCCCGGGCCGCCGACGAGGCGGCGGCCGTCGACCATGAGGTCGACGTGCTAGACCACGCGGGATCGGGGGCCTCGGTTTGGAAGGTCGCTGGGGACAGCGCTGCGCCGGTGGCACTCGATGGGCAATTCCTCCTCGCCGGTCCGAGGGCGCGCTCTCCCGAGGAGTTGCGCCGCCTGGACGGGTGCTTCGTGCTTGCGGAGGTCCAGGGCCCGACCGATGAGCCCGAGCGCTACTTTAAGCGCCTGCGCCTAGCGCCGCCGGTGGCCGTTCTGGAAAGCATCGAGCCGACGGGGGATTTCGGCCCGGTCGTCTGCTCGCTCGTCGATGGTCATACCTTGCCGCCGTTGATTGCTGCGGCCCCCATTGGCTGTGTCCATGAATTCTGGCCCAGCAGTGCTGATGAATTTTGGCCCACCTG
>NZ_JCACHU010000008.1:0-11938 GCF_059504005.1 Belnapia sp.
GACATTCTCGACAAGGTCCGTCGAGGGAAACAAGTGTTGGAGTCAGAACACTAGGTGTGAAGACCTCTGCGGCTCCTCGAGCTGCGCAACACGCCACATCCACATTGCTTTGAATTTGTTGCGTCACCGTTTGTTGTGGCCGTTGGGGTCCGAAACAGGCAGACACAAGCCGGTATTGCCGCATAATCGCAGCGTGGAAGTGCTGGGCGCGCAAGGGAAACTGTTTGCGTTCAAATGTCTGCCTGCCGGTAACTGTCGCCTGTTCGCTTGATGTGACCCTGCTTCAGCGGCGGATCGCACCTTTCCCATGTTGTATGCTCGTCGGTTGTATGGCTTCTTGGCACAGTTCTAGTTGCGGCAAAGAGACTAGGTTGTGAGGCAGTTAGATGCTGTTCCCCTGGCTGACCCGGGCGACATTGTTGGTGTCGGGCGTCACGGTCGCTTCGGTGGGTTCTGGCCAGTTCGGAACGGCGTTGCCTGCAGCCTGTTGGTAGCCGCCGTCCTGTTCCCGCTGGCCATCGTCGGCGTTTCCGGGGCACTCGAGTGGCGGGACGCCTGGGAAGCTGCCAGCCGCGACCTCATGCGCACATCCGATGCCACGGCCGAGTACGCGGAGCGCATCATCGGCTCGCATCGCCTCGCGGCGGAACTGGTCAACCAAATGCTGGCTGGCCTTTCCGACGAGGAAATTCGGGCGCGTGAGCCCGAGTATCACGAGCGCCTTCGCCAGCTTCTGCCCTCCGTGCCGATGGCGCATACCATCGCGCTCGCCGACCGGGATGCCGTCCTGCTCCTGACCGCCAACGCGCAGCCCGCTCCTCGCGTCTCGCTCGCCGACCGGGAATGGGTGAGGGAGCTGCGCCGGCCTGGCGCGCCGGCGATGCATGTCAGCAGCGTCAACAATGGGCGTATTGACGACAACCTCTTCTTCAGCGTCAGCATTCCGCGCCATGGCACGGGCAATGGACTGGCGGCCGACGCCTTCAACGGCGTGGTCGGCATCTCCGTCAGCCCGGACCGGGTCGCAAATGGCCTGCAAGTGATCACCCGCGCACCCGCCGACGTCATGGCGCTGGTGCGCACGGATGGCGAGGTGCTCGCCCGTTACCCGGCCCTGACGACGAAGCTCCCACCAATCGGCGGGACCAGCCCACTCCGTGCCGCCGCCGCCGCCGGCGAGACCCGCGGGACCTACATGGGCGTTTCCCTCCTCGGGCTGCCGCCGCACACGGCACCCGGGGAGCCGCTTTTGATCGCCTTTCGCCGTCTGGGCGAGGTTCCCGTGTATGCGACGGTTTCGCGACCACGCTCCGCCATCGTGGCGGCTTGGCGCGAGAGGGTGGCCGCGCAACTCGCCGTGGCGATCCCGGCGGCAGCGATCCTCTCCTGGCTGGCGCTCCTCGTCTTACGCGGCCAGCGACGTCTCGCGGCAGGCGAGGCCCGGCTCCGCGCGATGGCCGACAACATCTCCCAGCTCGCCTGGATGGCGCAGCCGGACGGGCACGCCTTCTGGTTCAACCGTCGCTGGTTCGACTACACGGGCACGACGCTGAAGGGCATGGCGGATGGTGGGTGGAGTGCGGTGCACCACCCAGCGCACCTCGACCGGGTGGTCGCCGGCATGCGTCGCTGCTTCGAGACGGGCGAGCCCTGGGAGGACACATTCCCCCTGCGGCGCGCCGATTGCGAGTATCGCTGGTTCCTCTCGCGTGCGGAGCCGATCCGCGACGCGGCGGGCCGCATCACGCTCTGGTTCGGCACCAACACCGATGTCACGGAGCGCGTGGCGGTCGAACGGCGCGACCGCTATCTCCTCGGCCTCGAGGCGAGGCTGCGCGCGGCTGCTACGGCTCGCGAGGCGGTGGACGCCGCCTGTGAGGCGCTCGGGCAGGAACTCGGCTGTCTTTTCACCGGGTTGGGACAGCTGCAGCCGGACCACGAACACCTCCTCGTAGAGAACGAGTGGCGAACGGTCGGGCGGGGCATATCCATCCTCGGCGCCCATCGCGTCGCCGACTACGGCATGGAACGCATTCTCCCGATTTTTCTTGGCGAGGTCGTAGCAGTGGCCGACGTCGAAGCCGACGCTCGTACGGCGGAGGACCCGAGGGTGCGCGCGAGCTACGCCGCGCTGGGCATACGCGCCTCGCTCGACGTGCCGCTCATGCGGTCAGACGAAATGCAGGCCATCCTGTTCGCGGCGCACGCCGAGCCGCACAGCTGGACCGAGGCGGAGATCGCGCTGGCGCAAGAGACCGTGACGCGGGCCTGGCAGGCTGTCGAACGTGCAAGGGCCGAGGCGGGACGCTTGGAGAGCGAAGCGCAACTCGCAGCCGTGCTCGACAACGTGCCAGTCGCCGTGATGCTCGCTGAGGCGCCCTCAGGACGGATCCTCTTTGGCAACCAGGGCGTCGAGCGGCTGTTCCGTCATCCCGTTCGGCACTCTGCTGGGCCCGACGAATATATCGAATGGGAGAGTTACCACGCCGATGGCGGCCGGGTGCAGGGCCGCGAGTATCCGCTCGCCCAGGTGCTGGCGACCGGGCACTCCGCCGAGCTCGAAGTACATTACGCCTGCGGGGATGGGGTGCGGCGCTGGATCCGGATGACCGGCGCGCCGGTGCGGGATGCCGAGGGTCAGCTGACCGGCGCTTTGATGGTCTGCGCCGACGTGGACGCGCAGCGTCGGACTGCCGAGCTGCTCGTGCGCCTGGCCGATGAGCGCGAGGGCGAGGTCGCACGCCTCGGCGCGCGCCTGGGTGCCTGGTTCGAGCACGGCACGGACCACCTCTTCGCCCTACAGGTTGCCGAGGATGGCCGCTTCGAGTTCGAGAGCCTCAATCCCGTGCATGAGCGCGCCACGGGCCTGCTGAGTGCCGACATCCGCGGCAAGACTCCTGCCGAAGTCTTCCCGCCCGAGACCGCTGCCCAGTTAGAGGCGAATTATCGCCGGTGCCTGGAGGTAGGCGCGCCGATCTCCTACGAGGAGCAGCCGGACCTCCCGGCTGGGCCGAAGCTCTGGGAAACCACGCTCGTTCCGGTCCGTGACCCAGCGTCTGGACGGATCGAGATGATCCTCGGCTCCTCGCGCGATGTGACGGAGCAGCGGGGGATGCTCACCCGTCTCGCCCAGGCACAGCGGATCGAGGCGTTGGGCCAACTCGCCGGCGGCATTGCGCACGACTTCAACAATGTACTGCAAGCCG
Organism: Belnapia sp.; assembly: GCF_059504005.1. NCBI lineage: Bacteria > Pseudomonadati > Pseudomonadota > Alphaproteobacteria > Acetobacterales > Roseomonadaceae > Belnapia > Belnapia sp. The sequence continues at coordinate 3,207 of NZ_JCACHU010000008.1, forward strand.
TGCAGGGCGGTGCCAGCCTGATCGAGAAGCGGCCCAACGACCCGAATGGGGTCCGACGCGTCGCGCGCATGGTGTTCGAGGCGGCCGAGCGCGGCTCCGCGATCACCCGTCGCCTGCTCGCGTTCGGGCGACGCGCCGACCTCCGCACCGAGGCGGTCGATGCCGCGGCACTCCTCGCCGACATGCGCGAGATCTTCACCCACACGCTCGGCGCAGGCGTCGGCGTCCGTATGGAGGCGGCACCCGGACTGCCGCCGCTCCTCGCCGACAAAGGCCAACTCGAGACGGTGCTGGTCAACCTCGGCACCAACGCCCGCGATGCAATGAGTGGCAACGGCATGTTGACGCTCGCGGCGGGCCTGGATGTGCGGCGGCAGGACACTCGACTGGCGCTCGCCGGCACTCTCCGGGAAGGGCGCTATATCCGCCTCTCCATATCTGATACGGGCACCGGCATGACGTCGGAGGTGCTGGCCCGCGTAACTGAGCCGTTCTTCACGACCAAGGCGCAGGGTAAAGGCACGGGGCTCGGGCTTGCTATGGCGCGCGGCTTCGCCGAGCAGTCTGGCGGAGGCCTCGACATCCAGACCGAGCCAGGCCGCGGGACCTCCGTCTCGCTCTGGCTTCCCGTTGCGGTCGGTGCTGTCGCTTCCATGCCGGCGATGGCGGAATCTGCAGCCTCGGCAGAAACCGGTCGGCGGGCCACTATTCTCCTGGTCGATGACGAGCCACTGGTTCGCGAACTCACGGCAGAGGGTCTCGAAGGGGCGGGCTTTTCCGTCATCCTTGCCGATGGCGGACCGGCCGCGTTGGCGCTGCTCGACGCCGGTGAGGCGGTGGACATCCTGGTCACTGACCTCTCCATGCCGGGCATGGACGGTATCTCGGTCATACGCGAGGCCCAGCGTCGCCGGCCCGGGCTAGGTGCCATTCTGATGACCGGCTTTGCCGGCAACGCGGCTGAACTTGCCATTGGGGGTGCGGTCAGCGGCACCTTCTCGCTGCTCCGCAAACCGGTCACGGCAGAGCAGCTCGGGGAGCGCGTCGCAGTGTTGCTGGAGGGCGCGTCCTCGATGGGAGGAGAGGGGTTGTCAGAGGCGGACAGTAGGCGGAACGGGCGCCCGTGACAGCACGTTACCGTTGCTGATGCAACCTCCACCTGAGAGCGGTTCGGTTATGCAGCACGCCCCAGAGAGGACTGACGCGGGCCCGATCCAGCCGGACTGCGGCGCGGCGGGAGAGCGTTTGATTGGCGCCCTCGGCATAGCGCTGCCGGGGTCCGGGCGCGGTACATTTCCCCACAGTCAGGCAGCCAATCGCGGATTGCCAAAGGATGCCCAGACCCGTTCCCGATGGGGCCGAGGAAACATTGATTGCGCACAAGGTTATCGAAAGATCCTGGCGGTCACGCCGCCAATAATGGCGGAGCCAGACGGCGAGGAAGGCACGGACTACTTCACGGCCCTGCTGCGCGCGCTTCGGTCTGAGCCGATGGAGCGACGGTCGGCCCTGGCCCTGATCGCTGCAGAGGGGTTGACGCCTGATGAGGCTGGAAACGTTCTCGGCCAGGATGGCGCGGCGGTGCAGCAGCTGGCTGACGCGGCTCGCGATGCAGTGCTGGCGGCCACCCAAGGCCAAGGAGCTCGCATCCTCATTGCCGAGGATGAGCGCATCGCCGCCTTCGAGTTGCGGGAGGTGCTGCGCGGCTTTGGCCACAAAGTTGTGGCGGTTACGTCCACACCCGAGGAGGCCCTCTCCCGTGCCAAGGCCGATCTGCCCGATCTCGCGCTCGTCGATGTCCGACTGAGGGGCGGCAGCGACGGCATCGGGGCGATGAGAGCCATGCATGTAGCTCTGGGAACCCCCGCCATCATTGTCACGGCATTCGGTGACCAACGCGGTCGAGCGGGGGGCGCCGAGCCTGAGGACGGATGCTACGGCTTCCTGCAGAAGCCCTGGGGCGCGGCCGAGTTGCGAGCAGCCGTCGTTGACGCACTCATCCGGATCGCCGCCGAGCGCCTCGCCCGTCGGCACGACGGCGCTATCGACGCGGCCTGAATGCGCCAGCGCGGCCGGTCAGGCGGGTGCGTCCGCGCCCGTTCCAGACGCCAGCTGTTTTAGACGAAGACGGATGCGCGTGCCGCCACCTTCGCGCGGCTCGGCGGCCACCTCCACTTCCGCCTCGATGGCGAGCTCCCGCACCAGGGCCCAGCCGAGCGTGTCAGGTGAGCCCTCACCATCGCCATCTAGCGGCGGTTCTGGGGGCGTAAAGCCCACACCGTCATCCTCGATCCGGATCTCAGACACCGAGCCATCGTCATCAGCGTGCACGCTGACGAGGACCTCGCCGGTGGGACGGTTCGGAAAGGCATGCCGGAAGGCATTCAGCAGCAGCTCGTAGCACATGAGGCCGAATGGGACCGCCCGCTCGACTGGTAGGTCGAGCCGATCCATGCCCTCCAGCCGCACGGAGACGTGGCCATTACCGTGCATCGAACGGAGCGACTCAGCCACGGCATCGAGGTAACCGCGGAAGTTGACACGGAAGAGGTCGTCGGTGGCGTAGATCTTGTCCTGCACGCGGGCGAGGGACTGCACCCGCTCCGCCATGTCGGACAGCACCTGGCGGAAGCGCTCGTTCTCCTCCCGCGCTGCCCGCAGCCGGACCAACGACACCACGAGCTGAAGGTTGTTCTTCACGCGGTGGTGCAGCTCGCGCAGCAACAGGCGCTGCTGCGTCAGCGACTGGCGCAGGTCGCTCTCCGCGCGAACCAATGCCCGCCGGTCGCGCGAACGACCGAGCGCGGCGCGGATTGCCGAGCCGAGGCGCGGCATGTAGCGCCGGCCCTTGGGCACATAGTCGTCGAGGCCGGCCTTCATCGCCTCGACCGCGACTTCCTCATTACCCGAGCCGGTGAACATGATGATCGCAGTACCAGTGTCGGCCTCCTTGAGCCGGTGCGTCACTTTGATGCCATTCGACCAGCGGAGGGCGTAGTCGACAACCGCAAGGTCCACTCGCCCGGCAGCGAGCGCGGCATCCAGCGCCGCTGGGCTGTCCACCTCCGTCACCTCGGCATCCGGAGCCACCGCCTCGACCTCGCGCGCGGCAAGGGAACGGTCGTCGGCGTTGTCATCGATCACCAGCACCCGGGGTTTCACGGAGCTTCTCCTGCCCGATCCCCGGCGGGCAATACGGTCGCCGAGGAGCCCTGGTTCATGACAAGCCAATACAGTTTGAGCGTGCGGACCATCTCGACGAGGGCGTCGGACTTGACCGGTTTGACGAGATAGGAGTTGGCGCCGAGGTCATACGCACGATTGACGTCCGTCATCTGCTGGGACGAGGTCAACACGACGACCGTCAGGCGGCGTGTGGCAGGATTGCCCCGGATCCACTCCAGCACCTCAAAGCCCGAGCGACGCGGCAGCTTCAAGTCAAGCAACACGAGCACGGGCGGCTCGCCGGTTCCCAACGCGCGGACTGCCGCGTCCCCATCGGAAGCGAGGTCTACGCGATTCGAGATGCCCGCCTTCTGGAAGGCGCGACCGATGAGCTCCGCATCATCCGCATTGTCCTCGACCAGCAGGATATGGCCTGCGCTTCCAGTCGGGTTGGTGCGCTCCTCGCTTCGCGTCGCCTCCAATCCCGCTCCCTCCTTACAATGAAAACCACATCATTTGTTCGCCCAGGGTGCCTGGATGGAAGTACCCCGGACAGCGGAAACCCTCGCTCCGGGCGAACGGCTAGGGCGCAGCCGGCAGATCCACCCAGAACCGGCTACCCCGCACCTCATCGGGCCGGGCCTCCAGCCCGGCCGAGCCGCCCATGCGCTCAGCTCCGCGCCGCACGATGGCCAAGCCTATGCCGGTGCCAGGATATACGCTGTCGGAGTGCAATCGTTCGAAAACCCGGAAGACGCGATCTCGGTGCTCGGGCTCGATCCCGACGCCATTGTCTTCCATCCATAGCCGCACGCAGCCAGTGTGGGCCGGAGACGGGCGCTCGGCCCAGACCCTCACCCGCGGCACTTCGCCCCGTGGCACAAACTTCACCGCATTGCCAACCAGGTTGGCGAGCACCTGACGGAGCACCGGCGGGCTGGCCAACACCTCCGGCATCGGCGTCATCACCTCGATGTCGGCTCCACTCCGCGAAACGGCCTCTCCGACATCAGCCAGCGCTCCCGCGATGGCCCCGGCGAGATCGACCGGTCGAAGCGTTACCTCCGCCCGGCTGAGACGGCTATACTCCAGCAAGTCCCCGATCAGGCCATCCATCCGTTGAGCGGCGGCGGCGATCCGGTCCGCGTAACGCCGTCCGCCTGGGCCGAGGCTCTCGGCATGGTCCTCGATCAGTGCCTGCGCAAAACCCTCCATGCCACGGAGCGGTGCGCGTAGATCGTGGCTGACAGTGTACGCGAAGGCCTCCAATTCGGCCACGGTCTCGGACAGGGCATGAGTACGCTCCTCCACGCGCCCCTCGAGTGTCGCTGTGAGTTCGCGAAGCGTGGCCTCGGCACGCTTGCGGGCATCGATGTCGAGAACGGCAATGGAGACGCCCTGCACCGCGCCACCCTCGACCTCGCGCACCGGGTAGTAGCTGGCCAGATAGAAGCGGCGCTCGCCGGGGTGAGCGGGCGTCTCGGTTTCGATCTCGACTTCAGTGATCGGCTGGCCGGTCTCCAACACGCGGCGGATTAGCGGTTCGACATACTCACCTGGGCCCGGGATCACCTCGGACGGAGTGCGGCCGATATGCGCCTCAGCGGGGAAGCCATTGATCGCCGCAAGGCGCGCATTCACGGCCGTGAATTGCAGGTCGCGATCATGGGCAGCGAGACCGACCGGGGCGTTGGCGTAGATTGCGCGCTGCTCGGCCAGTGCGCGGGCCAGCGCGGCTTCGGCCTGCCGGAGCTCGGTGACGTCAGCTGCCATGCTGACCACGAGGCGTCGCCCCTTCTCGTCGCGGCCCACTGGGGCCGAGCCAAAAGACCATACCCGCTCGCCGTCGTGCTTCGTCTGGATCCGGTAGTCGCCCTCACTGAGGCGACGGTTGAGCGTGTAGAGCGTGTCGATATAGCTCCGCAGCGCCTCCTTGCGCTCGCCATAGGCGCGCTCGGTCCAGTCGGCGATAGTGGGGATGTCCTCCGGCCAGCGCCAGCCGCTGAGTTCCTGCCAGGCTTCGCTTGCCTGCATGATCTCGCCGTCCTCCGTATGGAGCAGGATCGGGAAGGGAGCGCTGGCGATGGTGGAGCGCAGCGTCGCCTCGCGTGCAGCCAACTCCTCCCGTGCGCGCCGCTCACCATCGATATCGAGCAGGGCGACGACGCCGCCCACAACCTTGCCCAGTTCGTTTCGGACCGGGCGACCTGTGATACGCGTCCAGGCCCGCGTGCCGTCGCCGCGCTGATAGTGGACGTCGATCGAGGGGTTCTCCTCGCCGGCGAGGGCCATACGGGCCAGCGGGTATTCGTGGCTCGCAACGCGTCGGCCATCTGCATGGAAGGAAACCCACTCGCCGTAGCTGTCGATACCGGGCGAGTGGAGCACGGGATGGCGCAGCATCTCCTCGACGCGGTGGTTGCCGCTGACGATGCGTCCCGAGGGAAGCTCCGCCATGACGAGGCCGACCGGCACTGTTTCAACAATAGTGCGCAACCGCGCCTCGCTCTCGGCTAGGTCTCGCGCCGCGCGACGCCGCTCCGTGACGTTACGGAAGACGATGGCAAAGCGGCCACGCGGCTCAACCGGTGTGGCGAAGACATCGAACCACCGGCCCATCGCCTCCGCTTTCTGCTCAAAGCGGGCGGGCTGCCCATCCAGCGCGACGCGCCCGTAGGTCTCGATCCAATGCTGCTCAAGGCCGGGCACCAGCTCCAGTACGGTACGCCCGACGGCGCCAATCAAGCCGGTCATGTCCTCGAACTGCGGGTTCACCTCGAGGAAGCGGTAATCCACCGGGCGGCCCGCCGTATCGATGATCATCTCGCAGAGGCAGAAGCCCTCGTCGATCGAGGTGAAAAGGGCGCGGAAGCGGCTTTCACGTTCCGCCACTCGCGCCTCGGCCTCCCGGCGCTCGTGCACGTCGAGCATGGTACCAATCCACTCGGTGGCGATGCCAGACGCATCGCGCACCGGCTCGGCCCGTCCCTGGACCCAGCGCCAGGCTCCATCGACCCGCCTGATGCGCAGGTCCAGCTCGAAGCCCTCACCCCGCTCGAGTGCGCGGGAGATTTCCATCTGGACCCGTTCGCGGTCTTCTGGATGGAGGATGAAGGTCCAGTCGGTCGCGCTGACGTCCTCGCCCCGCAAGCCAGCGTACTCCCTGAAGCTGCGGCTCACGAAGCCAATGCTCCGGTCCGGCCGCATGACCCAGGTGAGATGCAAACTGGCCTCGGCCAGGGCATAATAGCGCGCTTCTTCGGCCGAAAGCGCCCGCTCGGCCCGCTCTCGCGCTCCGCGCTGTGCCCGAACAGCGCTGATGCCTGTTAGGACGGCGAGAGTCGTCGCCAGGGCGCCTGCCAGCGCGACGAGGCCAAAAGCGAGGGCGGAGCTGCGATCTCGTTGCGCGATGTTATCCGCCACGCGCCTACGCTGACGCTCGCTTAGCGTAGCGATCTCAGCGCGCAGCGCCTCCATCTGAGCCCTACCGGCGTCGGACAACACCACGCGTAGCGCGCCTTCCCTGTCCTCGGCACGGCGGAGTGCAACGGTCTGGGCGAGTTCAGCGAGTTTTGCTTCCGTTCCGGCGCGGATCGACGTAAGGCGTCCGCCCAACGCTGGGTTGTCGGCCACCAGGTGGCCGAGCCGCTCGATCTCTGCCGGTATTCGTGCTGTGGCGGCCTCATACGGCAGAAGATACCGCTCCTCGCCCGTTAGCAGGAAGCCGCGCTGCCCGGTCTCAGCATCGACAAGACTGCTACGCAGCCCTTCGGCTTGCTCGATCACACGGTTGGTTTCGGCGAGAAGGGCGGAGGCGTTGTCGATGCTGTGGAGTGTCCAGAGGCCGGCACCGGCGCTGAACGTGGCCCCGAGGGCGAGCAGGGCGGGCGCAACCCAGGGCCGCAACCAACGGAAGCCGCTACCCTCCGGTTCCGCTTGACCAAGTCGACGCTTGCGACCCGGAGCTTCTGTCCGGCCCGGAGCGTTTTCCAAGGGCGTTTCTTCATTGTCCGCCATCACAACCTGCACGGGCCATCTCCGAGGCGATCCTACTTCAAGGCAGCCTGGGCATCGCTGGTTCGCCGAAGCCACTCACGCGACGCTTGGTTCTCATACTTCCGTCGTATCGACCGACGCCGAACGAGTGTTGCGAGGCGACCTTCATTGCCCCCTTTGCCGACTGCGGAAGTTCGTTCTTGTACGGTTAGGCATCGAAAGCTGCCCGTCCGCTTCCGGCCAGCCTCAGCCATTCGGCCGGGCGACGAGAGAGACCGCTCAGCGGTCGGATCCGGCGGCACAGCCAACCGCGTCATCCAAATCACACGCGATAAAATACCCCCTTGCCGAAAGTGAAACGGCCCTGCTGCAAGCGGCCGATAGGTCAGAATAAGGCCCCTTTGCCATGCAGCCCAAGGGGCCACCTGGAAACCCCAGCCGATGGGCGGCTCGCCTTTTTAGCCTAGGAGGGTGCAGCGGGTAGAAGGGGCAAAGCCGCGTTGGTCTTGGTGGCGAACTACCGACCAGGATATGCTCCGCAGCCGCAAAGGCGGGAGGAGCGAAGCATGGTTCTAGTAAGCGTTCTCTACCCCAACCAGCCCGGCGCTCGGTTTGACTTGCGCTACTACGTGGATCGGCACATTGCCCTGGTCCGTCAGCGGTGGGACGGAATGGGCCTCACCGAGGTGCGGCTGCTACGCGGAGTTGGCACGCCGGACGGCAGCGCCGCCCCCTACCAGGTGGTCGCGCTGCTCACCTTTGCATCCGCGGATGCACTTCAGCAGGCAGTGACGGCGCACGGGGCGGAGATCTTCGCCGACATCCCCCGCTTCACCGACGTCCAGCCGGTCGTGCAGGTGAACGAAGCCCTGGCGTAGAACGGTCGTAAACCTGCCCAACAGGAGCGGCGTTGTTGGGCTAACGTCCATCAGAAGCACGGTGCGTGTCACACTTCACGGTCGCCTCGCATCACGGGCGGCCGTTTCTTTGCACATCCTCGTTTTGGCAGACAGTTTCACCTACGCCGTCTGGCAGCGGTGGTTGGCGTCAGCTGCTATGCTGCTTGGGTTCCATCATGGCCCCAGAGCCGGCAGATTTGTGGGCGTTTCGCACCAGCAGCGGCATCGGTTAGATCGGTGAGCCGTTGCTGCCTGGTTCCGTCACTTGCACCCCCAGCCGGGCAGCGACGACTTCAAGCAGCGTCACGTCCCCCTCCCGCCACTGCTGCCGGTTCAGCAGAGAAATCGCTTCGGCCGCCGGCATCCCAACAGCGGCGCCAATCTCGGTGGGAGTCGTGATGCCCAGATCGTCAAGCTCGCGGCCAATCGCCAGCCGCAACCGGATGGTCCTCAGCTGATCGGCAGTTCGGCGCCGGCGCTCCTCTGGCGTAATCTTCGGCTTCGCGGGCAGCATCTGATCGGGGGGCGGCAGGTTCATGCCGCGAATGTCGGATGCCGCAGCCATCGGCACCAGCCCACCACGAGCAAAGGGTGAGCGCTGAAGGCCGGCAACTCGATCACATGCGATAAGCACTGCACAGAGCATGCCATCAGACTGGGTCAGGTGCTCCG
>NZ_JCACHU010000009.1:0-11783 GCF_059504005.1 Belnapia sp.
AGTCAGCCCACGTCAGATTTGCGCGTTTCCCACACCCAAGTCGAACTGCGCTTTAGTTTAACACCAGCCGAAAAGCGAACGACTTCCGAGGCGGCGATCGTCAGCGCTTCGCCAGTCTGGATATTGCGCCCCTGTCGCTTGCCACGCTCCCGCCTCTCGAAACTGCCGAAGCCGGTCAGCTTGACGTTTCCGCCCCGCTCCATGGCAGCGGTGACGGCGCCGCAGAAGGCGTCGATAGCGCGGCTGGCATCAGCCTTGGTCATGGCACCCTGCTCGGCAACGAGTGCAACAAAACCGTCCTTGGTCAAAACGCCCATCCTATGGATGGTCTGCCCACGCCATACAGCCCTCGGCGATGCGAGGCCAAAGAAAACCGGCCGCCGCAATCTTGGTCGAGCCAGAAAGCCCGGACAGGGTGCCGCTACCCCGTTCCGCAACCCAGTCAGGCCGCCTCCGGCGCGGGCTCAGGCGTCGTCGACAAGGGAATCGAGGTCCACCTGCTGGATCGAGAACCAGATCGGCTCAGGGCTACGCGCGGCGGTGCGCAGGATAAGCTTCGCCGCGGACAGCAGCTCATCGAGCGAGCGGAAGGGATTCACCGCCTCTTCGCCATCGCTGGTCCGCATCAGCAAGGCATACCCAGCCTTACCCGCCCGCGGCGATGCTGGCGCCGCTGGTTTCGACGCTGCCATCCCACGCCCTGGTCGAACGGAAGCGGAAGGCTTGGGCGGTGGACCGGGCCGTTCAGACGCGGGTCGCGTGGCCGGTGGCGGCCCCTGCGGCTCAGCTGCTGCGGAATCAGGCGCGTTAGAGACCGGCAGGGTTGGAGGTGTGGGCTCCAGTGCTGCCTTGGGCAGCGCACCGAAGAGGTCGGTCGCGGTGGTGGGCGCGGTTACGGGCAAGAGACCAGCCTCTGCCTCGACCTGGCTTGCGGGTGGCGCAGCTGTACCGGCATCCCCGGCCCCCTGCCGGCGCTGCTTGGCCAGAATGGCGTAGATGTTGGCAGGCGTGCAGCCATAGGCCGCTGCGACCTCGGCCACCTTGTGTCCCTCGACGTCGACCCGGCGGACGATCGTCGCATGCTCCTCGCGCAGGATCCTCGGCATCCCTCCTCCCCCCTTTTCCCTAGGCCTGACCGTTCCGGAACCAACAAAGAACTTTAGCTGAGCCCGGAGATACCACTGGGTACAGGAAATTCAAATTTGAATTTGGAACAGCATACCCGCCCGGCACCAAGGCCGGCCCGCCAGTGACACCCCTTTGGAGGGCGCTACAGCTTGGGTTCAACCCTCGACAGCGGGCCGGGCGCTTCGCTAGAGCAGCGAGGTCTGAGGCCGCGGCAAGCCCGCTGCTGCCTTTCGCCTCGGCAGCGCGGTTGGTGAAGGCGCTGGTGGCTTGGCGAGCTGGCCGGGCCCGGCATAGCCGTTATCGGCAATCAGGCGCAGCTTGCAAGGACGTGCCCACGGCTGCCTCGGCCGGCAGGTCCAGCGGCACCGGCCAAAAGCATTTGATTCGGTCCTCACCACGCAGCGCCAGGAAGACCACCCGGTCCACCCGGTCAGCACCGTCGGTCTCCGCCGCCAGCCGAAAAGCCGAGACCTCAGCAGCGGTCTCGCCGAGCGCCATGGTGAGCTGCTGAACCTCGACCTCATGGCGCTTGAGGGCGTGCTCGGTCGGCTCCTCGGCTGTGCCGCGGTAGAACCGCAGAGGACAGCGGTGCAGATACTCCACAAGGCCCGGGCCTCGCGCGGGCGAGCGAGCCCGGCATCAGCAATCGACCGGGGTGTTCAACAACGCCTCGGCCTGCTGGATTAAGCTGCGCAGTCTTGCGGCGACACGGCTCGCTTCGCCCCGGAGCCGCTGGCCCGCAATGACCTCAGCGCTCCGGCCACCATGCTTCCAGCTCGCCCGGCGGCACCGCTTAAGCCGTTCGGGCGTCCGTGCGCCGGGTCGGGGCTTCGTCGGGGACGCGAGAGGGTCGCTCACTTTCAACCCTCCCCCCGGTCCAGGCGCCCCGCAATGACAGCCGCCCCGCCCTCCTGCACGTTCACATACTGGACCGTCACGAGTCGCTGGCCACCGTTCCGCAGCCTCTCCAGGGTAAGCATGCCGTGCTGTGTAGCCTCCAAGGCCCGCACCGCAGCCCGAGCCATCCAGGCTGCCTCGATGCTCTGAACCTGCTGTCGGGGCTCGAGGGCAAAGGATTCGACATCCATTGCGAAGCTGTTCGCTCGGGCAGCCAAGGTCATTCCGAGCTCGTACATCACCGCGATCTGGTGTGCGAGGTTGCGCTCCAGCGCAATGCGCGCGCCGATGCTGTCGGTCATTTCCAGGCCCAGGGTCAGCGCTGCGCCCGACACCTTGCCCGTGAGTGCCAACCGGTGCTCGGTGGCTTCGGCTGCCTGCACAGCGACGATCAGGATGGTTGGCGCATTGCCTCACCTAATTTGCTCCTGAATCGGGACCGTTGCCTCACCTGAGATGCTCCCGAGCAGCGCTGAGCTGCCAGGGCTGAGATGAGGCGGGTGAGCATGGCAACACGGAACGAGTTGCTGGCAGCCGTTGCGGAACGGTACGCCCGGTCGAGCCGGCTGGACGCGGCCGGCTCCTCGACGAATTCGTAGCGGTGACGGGTCACCACCGTAAGCACGCGATGCGCCTGCTACGGGGCAGTGGGGCTGGGCCGGCGGCGTGGCGAGGACGCCGGGACCGCGTTTATGACGCGGCCATACGCAAGGCGCTGATCGTACTATGGGAGGCTTCCGACCGGGTTTGCGGCAAGCGGTTACGGCCGTTGCTGCCGGTATTGGTCGAGGCGATGGAGCGGCACGGCCACCTGCAGTTGGCGGCGGAGGTACGTGCCGGCGTGCTGGCGATGACCGCAGCGACGATCGACCGGCTGCTGCGGGAGGTGCGGACGGCGGCGGGCGGGGCACCGCGGCGCCGCACGCCGCCCTCGGCGGCGTTGCGGCGGAGCGTGCCGGTGCGGACCTTCTCTGACTGGGGCGACCCGGCGCCCGGCTTCATCGAGGCCGACCTGGTTGGGCACAGCGGGCCGACGGCGCGGGGCAGCTACGTGCAGACGCTAGTGCTGACCGACATCGCGTCGGGTTGGACGGAATGCGCGCCGTTGCTGGTGCGCGAACAGGTGCTGGTCACCGAGGTACTGAACGAAGTGCGGCGCGTGCTGCCCATTCTGCTGCTTGGCTTCGACACGGACAACGACACGGCCTTCCTGAATGAGACCGTCCGCGACTACTGCGCGGCGGCGGGGGGTAGCGTTCACGCGCTGCCGGCCATACCGCAAGAACGACCAGGCCCATGTGGAGCAGAAGAACGGTGCGGTGGTGCGACGGATTGTCGGCTATTGTCGGCTCGAGGCTGCGGCGGCGTTGGCCGAGCTGTACCGGTCGGTGCGGCTGTTCGTGAACTTCTTCCAGCCCTCGTTCAAGCTGGCCGAGAAGTCGCGCGACGGCGCAGTGATGCGGAAGCGTTATCACGCCCCGGCCATGCCGTATCAGCGACTGGTGGAGGATCCGCGGATCCTGGAGGAGATCAGGGCGCATCTGCGCAGAATGGCCTCCGGCTTGGATCCGGTGCGGCTGCTGCGTGACATCCGGGCAGCGCAGCAGCGGCTGGTGGAGATGGCCAACCGGACCGGCGTTGGCGAGCAGGCGGCACCGACGCAGCCGACGCTCGAGGAGTTCCTGAAAGGCTTGCGGACAGCTTGGTGTGAGGGTGAGGTGCGCTCGACAGCGCAGCCAAAGCCCAAGGTGACGAGAGAACGACGGCGGCCGGATCCGCTGGTTCAGGTGACAGCGCAGTTGCACGTGTGGTTCTGTGCCTCGCCCTGGCTGACGGCCCGAGAGTTGCTGGCACGCTTGCAGGCGGAAATGCCGGACAGCTACCCGAAGACGTTGCTGCGGACCCTGCAGCGGCGGCTGAAGCAATGGCGGGGAGATGCGGCCCGGCAGCTGGTGTTCGGAGCCGGAACTGAGGCTACGGCCGGGAGCGATGTTGAGGCAACGGGAGCGCCGGTCGCGGCAACGGGTGTAGCCAATGAGGCAACGGGCATGACAGGTTGAGGCAGCAGCGGCGCCTCGGGAGCAAGCTCGTGAGGCAACGGGCTCCGGCTCGGGAGCATCTGCAGATGAGGCAATACGCCAACCATCCTGATTGTCGCTGTGCACCCTGGAGCAGGCACGCCTAGAAAAACCCGCGTTGCGCTTGCCGTTGCCGCCACCGTGGTAGGTCCGCTTCGCGGCCCAACCCCGGTGAAGGCCGTGGCCGGCACCATCGGCGTTGCCCGGTGCAACCTGGTCGAGCAGCTCCGGCGCCCCGATCGGCCGCGACGTGGCCCCTACCGCCGCGTCGAGGACGAGGCTGTGCTGGCCGAGATCCGCGCCAGCACCGATGCTCGGCCCACCTATGGCTACCGGCGCGTCACCGCCCTGCTGAACCGGGCCAGGCGCAGCTCGGGAGAGCCTCCGCTCAATCACAAGCGCATCTTCCGGCCGATGGGGCTCTCCTCAATGCTTCCTCAGCCCCACACCGGGAGGCGGCCAATCCGTGCCCATGAGGGTACCGTCATCGCCCCGGCCTCGAACCAGCGCTGGGCGTCGGACGGCCTCGAGATCCCCTGCTGGAACGGCGAGGTGGTCCGCGTGGCCTTCGCCATCGGCACCCATGACCGTGAGATCACGGCCTGGGTCGCCACCTCCGGCGGCGGCATCTCCGGCGAGATGATCCGCGACATGGTTGGACGCATGCGTCCAACCGACTGCGTCGAGCGCCGGCTCGACGCCATCCGCGCCCCGCAGCCCGTCCAGTGGCTCGCCGACAACGGCTCGGCCTACACCGCCGCGGAGACAACGGACTGTGCGGCTGCGCTGCCCCTCGTTCCGTGCTTCACGCCGGTCCGCAGCCCCGAGAGCAACGGCCTCTGCGAGGCCTTCGTCAAAACCCTCAAGCGCGACTGTGCCCGCGTGAACCCCAGGCCGGACGCCATCTCCGTCCTCCAGCAGATCCCCGCTTGGTTCGAGGACTACAACACCGTCCACCCGCACTCCGGCTTGCGTATGCGGTCGCCACCTGAGTTCATCGCCCAACAGTCAGCCAACCAAGCCGCATGTCCGGTTTGATGCGGGCCACTTCAGCTGGAGCGGAGCGGATCCCGGTAGATCCCCTTGGCGCTGATGCGCTTGCCGCGCCGCCGCTCGATGGTGTCATCGCGTCCCAACAACACCGGCCCCACCGGCACGAAGGCGTCCAGCAGTAAGCCGAGCGGGACCCGCGCCGCCGCCCGCTCACTTCAGACGGTACAGTTGAGAATACGATGGCGGCTGACGAACCACCGCTCCCGGCAGAACCCGGTAACCCGAAGAATGCTGTTTATCGTGCGCCGGCCTGGCGCCAGGGTTCGAAGCACTGCTTCGAACGCCAACGGCTGGTCCCGACCAGCAGCACTTCGGCATACCGCCAACTCCGTTGCTGGGAGAGCGAAGCGAAGCATGAGACTGCCGCGGCGAAGCGGGCTGGCAGGCGTGGCATGGCAGTTGTCCTTTGGCCAGGACGCCTCGGATCACCCGCTCACCCGCCTCAGCCCAGCAAACTGGCCAAAGTCGAGCTTAAGTGCGCTGTCTCAAAATCAGGTCAGCCACTTTCAGCCGAAAATAAGAAGAAGCCACACGCCTCGCTTTGATAACGAGTTTGTTGATTGTGGTGAATTCCGGTTAATGTTCTACTGGGTTCGCATTTAGGGAGCGCAACGTTGCTCACGATTCTGAGTTAGCGGAAAAACATCGTTTTCATCTCTACATTGAGAAAACAATCGAATTTTGATAAAAGATTTTCGCAACGGTGTGGCTTGACGGCTGAGAATCTGACCAATCACCGCACGGTGCGGAGCAGTATTGGATGCGTGGAAGGTCGGAACATGAATTTCAACGGAGGTGGAGGACCTCTCTCCACGCAGAGCCTGCAACCTACTTTGCGCAGCCGCCTCGCATAGGTGCGCTAATGAGGCCACCGCCTTCTGCGCAACCGCGGTCACTCAAGCACTCCAGTGATCAATCCGCAGAACCGTGATGCTGTGGACAACCAGATGCATCCTCAGATGATGTTTCGTTGAATATCCTCCAACCTCATGACGAGTACCATGGCGTTATTTCCCGACGCGCAGCGGGAAGTGCACAGCGGCGAGGGTATCGATCGTAGACTCAAGCGGACACATCACATCGGCACATCTATCACGTAAGGACAAGACGACCTGATGTTAAGCGCGCGGGATGCCTACACACTGGTTACGCAAACTTCAAACCCTGCTCGCTTATGACGTTTGATTGAAAGGAATCGGACTTGATCATTGTTGACACCGCGCTTGCGCGTCGCGCAGCCGAAGGACGACCGATTCAGGTCGGCATCGTCGGGACCGGCTTCCAAGGTGCTGCCATCGTCCGCCAAATCGTCACTGCGACGCCCGGTATGCGCGTCGCGGCTGCAGCGAACCGAAACACCAGCAAGGCGATCGCCGCTTTTACCGATGTGGGGATTGAACCAGCCATCTGCGACAGCCGGTCTGCAGTCGCCAACGCCATTGCTCGAGGTCAGCCGGCGGTTGTTGAGGACCCGTTGGACCTTGCCAGCGCTGACGGCATCGACGTCGTCGTCGAGGTGACCGGCTCCGTCAACTACGCTGCCGAGGTTGTCCTGGCGGCCATCGCAGCCGGCAAGCACGTCGTTCAGATGAATGCTGAATTGGATGGAACTGTCGGTCCGATCCTGAAGCAGCGTGCCGATGCGGCTGGTGTCGTCTACAGCTTTTCGGACGGCGATCAACCAGGCGTGCAAATGAACCTTTTTCGGTTTGTGCGCGGGATCGGCGTGACGCCTGTGCTCTGCGGCAACATTAAAGGATTACACGACCCTTACCGCAACCCGACGACCCAAAAGCCTTTCGCGGAACGCTGGGGACAAAAGCCCGCAATGGTGGCTTCCTTTGCTGACGGTACCAAAATTGCCTATGAGCAAGCAGTGGTAGCAAACGGTACAGGCTTCAAGGTCGCGCGGCGTGGTATGATTGGCCCGGATTTCTCAGGCGGTGATCCCTACGCGCCTTTGGTTCCCCTTGAAGAGGCCGTTGCGGCATTTTCTGAGCGCTTAACAGCTGGTGGCCCAGGCCTCGTCGACTACGTCGTTGGCGCCCGGCCCGGACCTGGCGTCTTCGTCCTCGGCACCCATAATGATCCAAGGCAGCAGCATTTTTTGAATCTCTACAAACTCGGCTCAGGCCCCTACTTTTGCTTCTACACACCGTACCACCTCTGCCACTTCGAGGTGCCGACGTCGATTGCTCGAGCGGCACTTTTCCGCGATGCCGTCCTTGCGCCGCTAGGCAAGCCGGAAGTTGGCGTAGTTGCCGTTGCAAAGATCGACCTCGCGCCTGGCGATGTCATCACCGAGTTTGGTGGGTATCATGCTTATGGCGTCGCCGAGAACAGCGAGGTCATAGCGCGCGAGGGCCTGCTGCCACTTGGCATTGCGTTGGGCTGCCGGATTGTACGACATGTAGCCAAGGACGCTGTCCTGACTTTTGCGGATGTTGAGATCCCTGCCGGTCGCGTCGTCGATCAGTTGTATGCAGAGCAGGAGGCTTGCTTTGCGATGCAAGCGCCGAATCCCAACGTTGGAGCCGCAGCATGATATTTCTCAAGACCACTTTGCAGGATGCGTGGTTGATCGAGATTGAGCCCAGAGGCGACGATCGAGGAAGTTTCGCTCGTACCATGTGCATTGATGAGTTTGCTGCGCATGGCATCGCACACAATTTTGTCCAACAGAACATGTCAACGTCAAGCCAAGCAGGAACTCTTCGAGGTCTGCATTTCCAACATGCCCCGTATACGGAAGCAAAGTTGGTCCGGTGCATTCGAGGCGCTATCTTGGACGTGATTGTCGACCTGCGTTCCGGCTCACCCACCTATCGCCACCATGAAGCATTCGAGCTTACCGCAGCGAACCGTAGACAACTTTACGTTCCGGCAGGCTTCGCGCACTCCTTCCAAACACTCGTTGACGATACAGAGGTATCGTATCTGGTGTCAGCGCCTTATGCACCGCAGTCGGAAGGCGGTCTACGTTACGACGATCCGCTACTCGGCATCTCATGGCCACGACCCATCACGGCCATCTCTGACAAGGACTTGGCATGGCCATTTCTTACCTCAGATGCTGAACCAATATTTTAGAGTGCCTAACAGCACCATCGTTGGACGAAGCGCCAAGCGATAATGGCGGAGGCGGGGGTGAGGAAGGCGGTATGGATGTCGGCACGCCGTTCTTAGCGGATCGCCAGCCGCCGAAACTGGCTGAACCAGGCCAAGGTGCGCTCCACGACCAACCGAGGCCGCCCCAACCTGGCGCTGCTGTCGATGCCACGGCGTGCAATCCGCGGCTGGATGCGACGGCGGGTCAGGGCCCGGCGGCAGCGGCGGTGATCGTAGGTCTTGTCGGCGTGCAACTTGCCGGGTCGCTGTCGGGGCCTGCCCTGGGATTGCCGGATTCGCGGTACGGCATCGACGACCTCCTCTAGCATCATGCTGTCGTGCAGGTTAGCTGCGGTCGGTGATTGTCAACGAAGTTGTCCGGTGCCGATTAGGCTGCGTCTCTGATGTCGCGGTCGCTGGTGTGGCGCTCGGGGTTGAGGCAGACATCGCCGATCGGCGACCAGTTTCGGATCTGACCTGACCAGCGCCCCGGGTTGGCGGCGCGAGCTTCGGTATAGAGCTGGGTGCGACGGGCAAGGAGTGCGCGGTCCTGGCCGGTGTGTCGGGCATTGGGTGTGACGAACCAGATCGCACTATGGCGGTGCTCGTCGTTGTACCAAGCCACGAACCCGGCGACCCAGCGTTGCGCGTCTTCCCTGCTGGCGAACCCCGACCTTGGCCAGTCCGGCCTGTACTTGCAGGTTCGGAACAGGGCTTCAGAGAAAGGATTGTCGTCCGCCACCCGCGGCCGGCTGGAGGAGGCGGTGACGCCGAGCCGCTCGAGGGTGGCCTTCATGGTGGCACCCTTCATCGGGCTGCCGTTGTCGGCATGCAGGACAAGCAGCTGGGTGAGGCAGCCCTCGGCCCAAACGGCACGGCGCACGACATCGCTGGCCAGTTCGGCCGCTTCGCGCTCGTGGACCTCCCAGCCGACGATCTTGCGGCTTATGTGGACGGCCAAAGAGTGCAACGCTTTTCCCTCCCCCTCACGCTAACGGCACAGGGGTTCCAACGTGGCGGACCATCAGATCACGACCATCAGCTGATCAGCGACGGCGTCCCGACCGATAATGGTGAAGCTTTGGGTAGGCGGCCTGCCGGAGCGACCATTAAGGGGAGAGCGCAGGCAGGCCGCCTACCCGCAGCGGAGTTCAGCTGCTGGCGCTAGCCGCCGGTGATCTCCAGCCTTGGTTCGTGTTGCGAGGCACTTGTGATCCGATGCAGTGCTTGCAGGCTTCCCCTCTCTGGCTACCTCCATTTGGGATGAACTCGACCCCGCTGACGTTTGTCACTGGTACGCGTGGAAGGTCCGGTCAGCTGCGCCCTTATGTTCGACCTACTTCGCAGCATCTGCTGCTGGCCATCATGGGTGTGCGCGTGCGTGTTAGGCGCCAATCTGTAAAGCGTGCTCGAAGCACACAGCCGCTAAACGGCATTGCCTAAAACTGCTTGACCTGCAGTCCTCCCCATCACGATTTTCAGCGCTTGCTGCCGGGCCGACTGGGCTTGCGCCCGCCGCCTACCGTGCGCGCTCGCACATCACGCCGTCGCTGTCGCACCCGGCGCAACACCGCCCTTCGCACAGTAGACCTCCTTGCGCGCCATCACCGCCCAGGCGATGCGCGCCATCTTGTTGGCCAGGGCCACCGTCACATGCCGAACGGAGCGCCGCTCCAGCAGCCCTCGCACCCACGCGCCTGCCGCGCTCCTCCACTGCTCAGCGCGGTACACCATCGAGGTGGCACCGAGCACCAGCAAGGTCCGGATCTGCCGATTGCCCGACTTGGTGATCCGGCCAAGATGGGCCTTGCCGCCGCTCCGATGCTGGCGCGGAACCAACCCCAGCCAGGCCGCGAAATGGCGTGCGCTCGGGAAGGCCCCGATAGTGTCTCCGACCGTTGCCGCCAGCAGCGAGGCAGTGATCGGCCCAATGCCAGGGATTGTAGCCAGGCGCCGAGCCGCGTCGTCTTGCCGGGCGTGTGCGACAATCCGCCGCTCCAGATCCTCAATCCGCTCAGTCGCCGCGCAATAGTGCTCACGCAGTTCAGCCAGCACCTCGCGTGCTTGCGCCGGAATGCTCTTGTCCTCCTGCACCAGCCTCATGAGCTCTTTCAGCTTGTCCATACCCTTCGGTACAACCAAGCCGAACTCAGTCGCCAGCCCGCGCATGGCATTGGACAGCATGGTTTGCTGTTTGACCAGCAGGGACCGAACCGAATGCAGGGCAAGGACACCCTGCTGCTCCAAGCTCTTCACCGCGACGAACTTCGCCTCAGCTCTGGACGCGGCGGTGCAGATCGCCGCCGCGTCAGCCGCGTCGTTCTTCTTGCCCCGCTTGACGAACGGCTTGACTGCCTCGGACGCAATCAGCTTCACTTCGTAGCCGAGACCGCTCAGGACACGGGCCCAGTGATGGGCCGCACCGCAGGCCTCCATCACCACGGCGCAGCGAGGCTGCTGCTCGAGAAGGGAATAAGCTCGTCGCGCCGCAGCTTGCGCTTGAGCTGGACCTTACCCATCGCGTCAACTCCCTGGAGCTGAAAGAAGGACTTCGCGGTGTCGAGCCCGATCATGCTAACGCTCATGGCGGACGGCTCCCTTACGCGGGTTGTGACGACCGCATCTTGGCACATTGATGCCGTTGGGGGCCGTCCACCCCATCTGTAGATGTCGAGGATGAGGTACAGCTAGAAGAACCCGGCCCGGATCGGGGCGGGCATCCAGGGGATGTCCCAGCTCCAGACCTCGCAGGGGCTGCGGGCGCGGTGGCTGGTTGGCGGCGCGCTGACGGCCTGGCCCGGCCGCGATGGTGCTGCGCCCTTCGGCGCGCAGGATGCGGTACAAGCTGGCTTCCGAGGCGAGATAGCGGCCCGCATCGGCGAGCCAGGGCACGACCTGGCTGGGCGGCAGGCTCTTGAAGGCCGGGCTGTTGCAGGTGTCCAGCACAGCCCAGCGCTCCTTCTCCGACAGCTTGTTACCCGGTGCTGGCCGAGGTGTCATCGGACGGCGATCTCCGGGCGCGCCGTCCCTGGCCCGCCAACGCCGGCAGGTGCGCTCGTCGATCCCGGGTTCTGCGCAGGCCTGGGCGCGACGCGCACCGGCCGCGGTGGCCTGGTCGATCAGCGCCATGGCATTCTGGCGATCTGGGGTGCTGATCATGCGTCCTCGCCGTCCCCCCGATCGCCGCGGCGTTTTTTCGTAAGCGTGGCTTCGGGACCCTTGGATGGCCGGCTTGACGCTCAGTCAGCTTTTGCGGTGGCCCAGTGCCAGGGCATGAGCTCGTCGATGCGGTTTTGCGGCCAGCCATTGACGAGCCGGGTCAGCAGGTCGGTCAAGTAGACCTGCGGATTGACGCCATTGAGTTTGCAGGTTTCCACGAGAGAGGCGATGTCGGCCCAGCGGCGGCCGCCGTCATCCCCCGACGCGAATAGTGCGTTCTTGCGGCTCAGGACGACCGGTCTGATGGCGCGTTCGACGGTGTTCGTATGTGTGCCTTGTGAAGGTGCACTGCTCTCCCTG
>NZ_JCACHU010000010.1:0-189340 GCF_059504005.1 Belnapia sp.
CGGCTGTTTCCGGCACGTCGGCCTGAGCCTTACCCAACTTCCGTGAAGGTCAATAATCGATGGCTGGCGGCTCGTCGCAGGCAGTCTTGTGCAGGGCTTCGCCAGCGGATGATCTCGGCCTACCCCCGGCAGCGGCGTCGGCCGAGGCTCAGCCCGACTCCATCCATGCCCCATCCGGCAGACGCCTCTCCTCAACCAGCAGCGCCCGGAAGCTGCTCGGCGATATACGGCGGGAGGTTGAAGGCTCCGCAATGGATTTCCGGCGTCCAGTACCGGGTCTGGCCAAGAATGCCGGCCATGCGGGCTCGCTCACGGATCTCGCCAACAGTGGCCGTCCGCAGCCGCGCGTCCTTCGCCGCCCAGCCCAGCGCCATGAAGCCGCCGACATAGGTCGGCACCGCGGCGACATAGGCGAAAACATCGGCAAAGACCTTTCCCCGCCGCAAGCTGGTATCCCGCAGCTCGTCCGCCTGCATGAAGGGCACCCCGGACTGGTTCACGACCAGGCCGTGCTCGGTCAGCAGCCGGGCGCAGTTGGCGTAGAATTCCTCCGTGAACAGCACCTCGCCGATACCAATCGGGTCCGTGCTGTCGACGATCACCACGTCGAAGCTCCCGGCCGACGCCTGACGGACATAGTCGATGCCGTCGCCGACGATGACCTCGGCGCGCGCATCGCTCCAAGCCTCCCCGGCAATGCCAGGCATGTACTGCTTCGCCAGCCGGATCACCTCGCCGTCGATCTCGACCATCACCGCCTGCTCGACCGTCCGATGCTGCAGCACCCGCCGGAGCACGCCGCCGTCGCCGGCACCGATGATCAACACTCGCTTGGCCGCGCCATGCGCCAGCAGCGGCACATGGGTCAGCATCTCCTGATAGACGAACTCGTCCGCCTCGGTGATCTGCACCACGCCGTCGAGCAGCATGACCCGGCCATGGGTCTCGCTCTCGAACACCATGATGTCCTGGAATCCGCTCTGCACCCGCGCCAGCTCACGCAGGACGCGGAAGCGCTGGCCCCAGGCGCTGTAGAGCGTCTCGTTCACCCAAGAGTCGGTCGCCATGGCGAGTGTCCCTGAAACAACGAGGGCGGGACCTCAAGGCCCCGCCCCACTCCTTGCGCGCTCGCTTCGATGTCAGCCGGTCAGGCCGCGCTTGTGCTCGGCGAGTTGAACCAGGGCCGGCATGAAGCCCCGCTTCAGTACCGGAATCGCCTTGTACGGGTTGCAATCGCCGCAGACGAAGATGTCGAGCGCCGCATAATCCCGTTCCGGCCAGGTGTGAATGGAGACATGGCTTTCCGCCAGCACCAGCACGCCGGACACTCCGCTGTTCGGGCCGAAATGATGGAAATGGCCGTGCAGGATCGTCGCACCAGTGGCGACCGCCGCCTCACGCAGCACTGCGTCGATATGCTCCGGGTCGGCCAGGTTGGTGGCATCCCAAAGATCGATGATCAGGTGCGTGCCAGCGAATTTCACGCCGTCGCGGGAGACGAAATAGTCCTTAGCCTCGCTCGCCGAGGTATCGGTATTCTGGGCTTCGCTCGGGAGCAACTCCGAGACCATCCCCAGTTGGAGAAGAGCGTCCATCGCGGGCTCCTGTTCCCACCAGCAGATGACCAGGGTGATCGGGATTGATCAGGTCAACGGGGCGCGCATATGGGGCACTGGGAACGGGGACGCAAGCGAAAATCGTCCGGAACGGCCGAAAATTTTGCCGCCCTCCCCCTCGCCCGACGCGGGACTTACCGCGTCATCGGGCCGCCAGCCCGCAATGCCTCCAGCCGCGACGAGATGGCACGGAATAGCGACAACTCTCGTTGCAACCGCGGCAGGTCCGTCAGGCCGCTGAGATGGTCCGCAGTCAGGAGCGTGAAGGCAGCCGCCAGGGGCCCCTCCGGCAGGCGAGGAGCGAATTCGAACCGCAAAGATGCCAGCCCCGATTCGTCACCGGCAAGAGCCAGCATCGCGGCCTGCCGGACCAGCATTCGACGCTGCGCCCCGTCAAGCGGGGCTGGCGCGGGCGCGACGGTTGCACGGAGATAGGCCGCCAGCGCCGCCGCGGCACCCGCCCAATCCTGCCGCTGCGCCAGCAGCTGCGACATCTCCTCCAGCCCGAAGGGTCCGAGTGCGCCAAGGCCAGCCAAGGCGTCTTCCACCTGCCCCAGCCGCGCCCGCGCTCGCGCCGCGAGCACGGCCCGGTCTCGCGCCAGGGCCTCCGGCATCGCGTCCGCTTCGCTCTCCTGCAAGGCTTTCAGCGCTGCCACGCCATTACCCTCCGACATCCGCAGCACCCCCTGTCGCAGGCCGAAGCTCGCCCGCACCGGGCCCGCGATGCGCGCTGCCGCCTGCCCGAGCAAGGCGGCAGCCCTGTCACCGAGATCGAGGTCCACCAGCCGGTCCGCAAGCGCCAGTATGGCGGCCTCCCCTTGCTCTCCCTGCGGCAGCAGTTCCGGATAGGCGTCGAACAGCGCAATCGCGTTGAGCGGCGGCGCCTGCGTCAGAGCCGCCAGGAAGGCGGTGCCGAGCGCTGGGCGCACGGCTTGCGCCCGCTCCGGAAAAAGCGCCTCCGTTTCCCGCAGCAGGGCGAGCGCACCGCGCGCATCGCCGGCCTCCTGCCTGAGCGCTGCAGGGCGGATGCGGGTCGCAGCCTCGTCCGCATCCCATCGCCAGGCGAAGAGCGTCCCCTCGAGTGCCCGCGCCGCCGCGGCCGCATCGATTCGCTTATGTGCCAGGCGCAGCTCGACCGCTCGCCCCATCGCCCGCGCACGCGCCAGCCGGTCGCGGCCGTGGGCGATCTCGTCATATCCGGCGAGCGCCGCATCGACGTCCCCACGGATTTCGGCCAGCATGGCGCGCGGCAGCCCCAGATCGGCCGAGGCTCCCGCCTGCGCCAGCAGCTGCTGCAACGGCAGCGACGCTCCGGCCTCCGCCAGCGCCTGGGCTGCCAAGGGGAGCACCCGCGCGCAGTGTTTCCGCATAGTCGAATACCAATGGCAAGGCCGCCGCGATCGCAGGCGCTGCTCCACCGGCGTCGCCCTCGGCCGCCAGGAGCAGCGCGCGCCACAAGCCCAGCTCATCCGTCTCCGTCAGCTCGGCCTGGCGCAGCGCGGCAGCCTGCGGCAAGCGCCCGCCAAGCGGGGCCGCAGCCCCAGCCAGGGCCGTGAGATGAGCATCCCTTACGGCCTCAGGGTCTTCGCCACGGGAGACGTCCACCATCGCCTGCGCTTCAGGCGGCAGGCCGAGTGCCAGCAAAGTTTCCGCTGCGGCGCGACGCAAGGACAGCCACTGGCACGGCGCCGCCGTTGCAATGCTCGCCTGGAGGATCCGTGTCCGGTCCAGCAGCTGTGCCGCCGGCAGACGCGGCAGGTCGAAGCTGCGAGTCACCGCAGAGCCCGCTGGCAGCTCCGCCAACGCAGGATCCAGCGAGAGCGGCACGGCCGCGGCCCCGATCAGGAAGCCGCCCGCCGTCGCACGCATCGTCACCTGATCCGCCCGCGCCAGCACTGCCCCTCCCAGAAAAGTTGGCGGCAGATCGAGTTCCGGCAGGCGCCGGACGACCGGCATCATCTGCCCCGACTCCCGGACGGTGCCGACCAAGAGCGGCAAGCCCGTCTCAGGGTCGATTACGGGCACCACGCGGCCCGGCTCGCCCGCCCGTACCACGAGGCGGGACGCGACGCCGCCCTCCGCCTCCACCGCCATCGCCCGCCCAGGCAGGTCGCGGCCTCCGGCCGGACGATGAGCTTCCAGCATCCAGCCGCCCGGCTCCCGCCGCGCCCGAATCCGGCCGGGCGCCGCCAGCGGCAGCCGCAGCAATGTCGCGTCGCCCAGCCTGTCGACCTGAAGTGCGGCGAAAACCACGTCTCCCCGCACAGCCGTGAGGTCGAGTGCCTCGCCGCTGTCGAACAGGGCCAGCACCTCCCTGCCCCTGCGCAGCACGGCCAGGCCGGTGGTCGCCGGATAGGGCAGCAGAATGCCGCCCGCCTGCGGCAAGGGCCGCACCGCCAGCGCATCCGGAAACGCAGGCGCGACCGGTGGCGCGGCAGGAACCGGGACCGATGGCACAGGCTGCGGCGCAACCTCGGCAGCGGCTTGCGGAACGGGAACCACCCGAGCCGGCAGCGGGGCAGCCTCCGCAATGGCCTCGCCTCCAGGGTTCAGCGCATCGACGACCAGCTTCGGCCCAACCCGGAACACTCGCGGCCGAACGCCCGGCTTCAGCGTGATGCGAATGCTCTCGCCATCGGCCGTCACCGCCGCCATGTTGCGCGGCGGCCGGCGCGCGCCGGAAAGGTCGATCGCGGCCCCTTGCGGAAAGGACAGCAGCACCGAAGCACCCGCTTGCTCCATGCGGTATTGCGGCGGTGCGGGCCAGTCAAAGACCAGCCGCCCGTGGCCCGGATGGTTGCCCACCCGGACCCCGACCACCTCCTGCGCCGAGGCCGCCGGCGCGAGCAGGAGCAGGGCAAGCAGCGGTGCCCAACGCATCAGTCGAAACTCGCCAGCAGCCGGTCGATCTCGGCCTGGGAGGAAGCCACCCCGGCAGCTGCGGCCCGTTGGCAAGCGCCTCGCCCTCGGTCCGCGCCATCGGTACCTCCTCGATCTCCGGCGATGCCTCCCCCTCGCTGCGGCCGAAGCTATGCGTCACCGCCGCGACACGCTTCTCGATGGACTTCAGGGCCGAGACCACCTTGCCGATGCGCTGCCCGGTGATGTCCTGGAAGCTGCAGGCCTCGTAGATGCGCGTCACGGCACCCCCCAGCGCCTCCGCATCCTCGCCCGCGAGCCGCGCCTGCAGCCCCTCCAGCACCTCGCAGCAATCGAGGATCTCGTTGGTGGCCGTCGCGGTGTGGCTGACGACCGCATCCAGCTCGTCCGTCGCCGTCGAGATGTGGCTGGCATTGATGTCCTCGACGCGCAGCGCCGCGATCTCGCTCTTCGCCCGCGCCACCTCGCGGCCGAGCGCCTCCAACTCGCCCAGCAGCGCCGCCTCGGTCGCCGTCATGTCGCCCGAGAGGCTGCCGAGCACCGCCCGCACCGCGGCCTCGATCCGGTCGCCGCCGGCCTGGCCATCAGGCATGGGTCAGTACCTTCTCGATCTTGCCGCGCAGCGTCTCGGCATTGAAGGGCTTGACGATGTAGTTGGAGACGCCGGCCGCCTTCGCCGCCACCACGTTCTCAGTCTTGCTCTCGGCGGTGATCATGATGAAGGGCGTGTCCTTCAGCTGCGCATCCGCCCGCACCTCCTTCAGCAGGTTGAGCCCGGTCATCGGCTGCATGTTCCAGTCGCTGATGGTCAGGCCGAACTGCCCGGCGCGCAGCTTGGCCAGTGCCTCCCGCCCGTCAGATGCCTCTTCGACATTGTCGAACTCCAGCTGCTTCAGCAGGTTGCGGATCATCCGCAGCATCGTCTTGTAGTCGTCGACGATCAGGACATTGGTGTTCTTGTCCATCGCAGGCTCATTGACTGTCGCTAATCGGCCGGCCGGGCACGATGCCGGGCCAGCTCGGCCGTCAGCAGCCGGGCACGATCGGGCTTCATCGCGCCGAGCACCGGTGCTGCCTTCGCTTCCCGCATCCGGTCCAGCAGCTGGACCAGCACGGGCATCTCCAGATCATCGAAGATCGCCGCCGCATCGCGCGGCCGCATGCCTTCGTAGAGCTTCACCATCTGCCGCCAGCCGGCCTCCTCGCGGGCGCCGAGCGCCTGGTCGGCTGCCTGCAGCCGCTGCTGGAGCGCCGTCATCTCCTCGAGGCGCTGGCTCAGCCGGCGTTCGGCCGCGGCAAGCACCAATTCACGCGTTGCCATCGCCTGCTCACGCTGGTCCAGCTCCAGCCGCCGGGCCCGCAACGCCTCGAGCAGGGCCCGCTCCGCCCGCTGCTCCGCGCTCGGCTCCTCGGAGGCGGGCAGGGGCGCCGCCATCGGTGCCGCGGCCGGCGGGGCCGGGCTGCTCGCCTGGGCGGGCGCCACTGCCAGGCGCTCCATCCCGGCGGGCAGGAGCGCGGCCAGCTTCGCCGCCAGCAGCAGGCCGATCGCGCCGAGCGCCGCCGGCATCAGGCGAGGGTGGAGACGCATCACGGCCCGCCCCTCGCCCCGCCCAGGCCCTGGCTCAGGGCCCGCAGCAGATCCCGCTCCGCCTGGCTCGGGACGGCGAGGGCGGGCTCCGGCGATGCCATCGGCCGCGCGGCGCGGACCAGGCCTTCCAGCCGGTCCGCCAGCCCCTCGGCCCGTTCCACCAGATAGCGCAGGTCATCCCGCATCGGCTCCGCCGCCGCGAGGCGCTCCGCCACCTGCCGCCCGGCGCCCTCCGCCGTGGCCCGCAGGCGCAGCGAGGCAGCCTCGGCCATGCGCGTCGCCTCGCCGAGGCCGGCCGCGCCCGCTTCCAGCGCCTCGCGGTCGCGCCGCACCGCGGCCAGCGTCCGCTCCAGCTTGAGGATGCAGGGAATGGCCGCCACCAGCAGACCGATCAGCAGCAGCTGCGCCGACCATTCGTACCAGCCCATGATCACGCCTCCGCCTTCTGCCGCAGCTTGCGCAGGATGCGGACCGCCATGCGGTTCTCCCGCCGGCCGAGCTCCGCCTCGAACATCGTCACGTCGCCGCAGCGCAGCTGCACCGGCCCACCGGGCGCGGCATTCAGCGTGATGCGGTCGCCCCGCTGCAGCGACATCACCGCGGCCAGCGGCATGGTCTGCTCGTCGAGCACCACGTCCATCGACAGCTCGGTGTGCCGCAGCTCCTCGGCGAGATGCGTCTCCCAGATACTGTCCCGGCCGAATCTCGCCCATGAATTGCTGCAGCAGCGGCTCGCGGATCGGCTCGAGCGTAGCGTAGGGCAGCAGTTCGATCTTGCCGCCGCGATCCTCCATGTCGACCCGGAGCCGCGACAGGATGCAGGCGTTGGACAGCTGCGACACGGCCGCGAAGCGTGGGTTGACCTCCAGCCGCTCGAAGCGGAAGCGCGCCGGGGAGAGCGGGCTGAAGGCATCCGACAAGTCGTCCAGCACCACGGTGATCAGCCGCTCCACCAGCGTCCGCTCGATCGTCGTGTAGGGCCGCCCCTCGATCCGCATCGCCGCGGTGCCGCGCCGGCCGCCGAGCAGCACGTCGACGACGGGGTAGATCAGCGCGCTGTCCACCACGATCAGCCCGTAATTGTCCCACTCCTCCACCTCGAACACGGCCAGCATCGCCGGGAGCGGCACGCTGTTCAGGTAGTCGCCGAAGCGCAGCAAGACGATGCTGTCGATCGAGACCTCGACGTTGTCGCTGGTGAAATTGCGCAGCGAGGTGGACATGATGCGCACCAGCCGGTCGAAGATGATCTCCAGCATCGGTAGCCGCTCGTAGGAGACGAGGCCGGCGCTGACGATGCGCTGGATGCCGGACCGCTCCTCCTCCTGGCGCGCCCCGCTGCCGAAGCCGAGCAGGCTGTCGATCTCCTGCTGGTTCAGCACACGCGTCGCATCGGGCGTGGCGGCGGGCGGCCGGTTGCTGGGCGAGGCCTCGGCGTCCAACGCCTCGCCCCAGGCCGCGGCCAGGTCGTCTGCCTCGGTGCTCATTGCAGCAGCAGCTCCGTGAAGAGGATGTCGGTCACGCGGGCCGGCGGCGCGACCAGGTTGGCACGTGCGATGAGCTCCTCCCGGAGCCGCTGCGTGCCGCTGCTGCCGCGCAGCTCCTCCGGCCGGAGCTCCCGCAGATAGGTGTTGAACAGGTCGAGCAGGCGCGGCATCGCCGCCTGCAGCGGCGCGGCATCCTCGGCCTTCGCCAGTTCGAGCTTGCTCCGCAGCTTGATGTAGCTGGCCCGCCGGCCGGTCACGCTCAGATTGGCGATGATGTCCGGCATGTCGAAGAAGACCGGCGGCGGCGGGACGTGCGCCGCTCGCGCCGCCTCCTGGCCGAGCAGGCGCTTCGGTAGGATGTCGCCGAACCAGAGCCCCGCACCCGCCGCGGCGAGCAGCAGCGGCAGCAGGAGCAGCAGCTTCCCCGTGCCCTTGCCTCCCTGCCTCGCCTCGTTCGACATGCCCTGCCCCATCGCATCGCTCCGGGCAGTCTGGCGTCCCAGCCGTTAAGGAAGCCTTGCGATGGCAGGAAGCGCCGCGCTGCCCGGCATTTCCTGCCGCCCGCGGCAGTCCTCGCCGCCCTGCGCCGGCCGCGGCCCTGGCACGCGCCTTGCCCCAGGGCGTGCCAGCAGGACACCACGATGGACCAGCCCGGCTACATCATTCTGTCCCGCCTCAGCGCCCAGATGCGGGCGACGCAGGTGCTGGCGAACAACATCGCCAATGCCGACACGCCGGCCTATCGCGCCGAGAGGCCGGTCTTCGCCAGCCACCTCGCCCGCGCGGGCGGCGAGCGGATCGCCTACAGCATCGACCGCGCGACCTGGCGCGACACGCGGCCCGGCCCGGTCAGCACCACCGGCAACCCGCTCGACGTCGCGCTGCGCGGCAACGGGTTCTTCGTCCTCGAGACGCCGGACGGCGAACGCTATACCCGCGCCGGCCGCTTCACCCTGGACCCCACGGGCCGCCTCACCGATGCGGACGGCAACGCCGTGCTCGGCACCGGCGGCACGCCGATCGCCTTCGGCCCGGGCGATACCCGCATCGAGATCACGGGGGACGGCACGGTGCGCAGCGAGAACGGCCCGATCGGCCGGCTCCGCATCGTCCGCTTCGCCGACCCGCAGCGCCTCCGTGCCGAGGGCGAGCGGCTCTACGCCGCCGAGGACCAGCCGGAGGATGTGCCCCGTCCGCAGCTCGTCCAGGGCGCGGTCGAGGGCGCGGTCGAGGGCAGCAACGTTTCCCCGATCACCGAGATCACCCGCCTCATCCAGGACGTGCGGGACTTCGAATTCGCCACCCAATTCGCGGAGCGCGAGGGCGACCGGCAGCAGAGCGCCATCGACCGCATCCTTCGCCGCCGCAGCTAACGGAGACGCCCCATGCGCGCCCTGCAGATCGCCGCCACCGGCATGATGGCCCAGCAGACCAATGTCGAGGTCATCTCGAACAACATCGCCAATATGAGCACGACCGGCTTCAAGCGCCGCCGCGCCGAGTTCGAGGACCTGATCTACCAGAACCTCCGCCGCGTCGGCTCGCAGAGCTCGGAGACCGGCTCGGTCCTGCCCTCCGGCGCGCAGATCGGCCTCGGCGTGAAGACGGCGGCCATCTACCGCATCGGCGAGCAGGCAGCCTGTCGCAGACCGACAACCGCTTCGACCTCGCCATCCGCGGCAACGGCTTCTTCCAGGTGCAGCTGCCCTCGGGCGAGATCGCCTATACCCGCGACGGCACCTTCGGCCTCTCGGCGGACGGCCAGCTCGTCACCTCGGAGGGCTTTCCGGTCCTGCCGCCCATCACCATCCCGGCGGCCGCCGTCGACGTCACCATCAACGCCACGGGCGAGGTGCTGGCGAAGCTCGACGGCCAGACCAACCCGCAGAATGTCGGCCAGATCCAGACCGCGATCTTCGCCAATGAGGGCGGGCTCGAGCAGACCGGCGACAACATGATGCTGGCGACCCCCGCCTCCGGCCTGCCGCAGCTCGCCGCCGCCGGCCAGCCCGGGCATGGCCAGGTGCTGCAGGGCTTCATCGAGACCAGCAACGTGAACGTCGTGCAGGAGATCACCCAGCTCATCACCGCCCAGCGCGCCTATGAGATGAACAGCAAGGTCATCACCGCGGGCGACGAGATGCTCTCCACCCTCTCGCGGATGCACTGAGCATGTGGGCCCTCCCCCTCCTCCTGCTGCTCGCCGCGCCCGCCGCCGCGCAGGACTTCGCCAGCATCCGCCCGCTCGCCACGGTCGAGGAGCCGACGCTCCGCCTCGGCGACATCTTCGACGGCGCCGGGCCGCGCGCCGGGCAGCCGGTCGGCGCCAGCCCCGCCCCCGGCCGCCCGGTCACCGCGGAGGAGATCGCCGCCACCCTGCGCCCCGAGCTCCACCGCCTCGGCATGGACCCGGAGGCCGAGCTCGACCTCGGCCCCCTCCTCCCGCCGATGATCCCGCCCGGTGCCGCCCCCCGCCTCGCCGCGGAAGGGATGCCGGTGCTGCGCCAGCGCCTCGCCGGCCGCGCCGCGCCGACCGTGCCGGCCGTCGCCGCCACCCGCCGCCTCGCCGCGGGCGAGATACCGGGCCCGGCGACCTCCGCGCTATGCGCCTCCGCGCCGAGCGCTCCCGGCCCGGCCTGGCCGAGCGGCCGGAGCAGGTGATCGGCCAGCAGCTCCACCGCCCCGTCGCCGCCGACGCGCCCATCCCGCTCGCCGATCTCGGCCCGCCCTCGCTGGTCGAGAAAAACGGCCTGGTGACGATGCTGCTCGAGTCGCCGGGCCTCTCCCTCAGCGCCCAGGGCCGCGCGCTGGAGGCTGGCCCGCGCGGCGGCCTCGTCCCGGTGATGAAACTCGCCAGCCGCGCCGTCGTCGAGGGCGAGGTGATCGGCCCCGGCCGGGTCCGCATCGCCCCAGGCGCCACGCCGCTGCGGAGGCCGTGACCATGCGCGCCGCCCTACTCCTCCTGCTGCTGGCGCTCGCCGGCTGCGGCTCGCTCGAGCGCCTCTCCCGGGTCGGCCGCACGCCGGAGCTTTCCGAGGTCCGCAACCCCACCGCCGACCCGGCCTGGCGCCCCGTCTCGATGCCGATGCCGGGCGCGCAGGAGGCGCCGCTCGCCGCCAACAGCCTTTGGCGCCCCGGCAGCCGCACATTCCTCCGCGACCAGCGCGCCTCGCAGGTCGGCGACCTCGTCACCGTGCTCGTCAGCATCGCCGACGACGCCCAGCTGCAGAACCGCACCCAGCGCGCCCGCGCCGGCACCGACAACCTCGGCATCTCGCAGATCTTCGGCATGCAGACGCGCTGGCTGCCGCGCGGCGACAGCCCCGCCAGCCTGCTCGATTCGAGCGGCGGCCAGACCAGCGACGGCAACGGCACGGTGAAGCGGGGTGAGACGATCAACCTCCGCCTCGCCGCGACCGTCACCCAGGTGCTGCCCAACGGCAATCTCGTCGTCACCGGCAAGCAGGAGGTGCGGGTCAGCGCCGAGCTGCGCGAACTCGCCGTCCAGGGCGTCATCCGACCGGAGGACATCGCCAGCGACAACACCGTCCGCCATGACCGGCTGGCCGAGGCACGCATCGCCTATGGCGGACGCGGCACCCTCTCCGACCTGCAGCAGCCCCGCTACGGCCAGCAGCTGCTAGATGCGATCCTGCCCTTCTAGCGCGGAGTCCGTTGGCAACGGCTCACCGAAGCCGCTCAGGTTCGTTGTTTCGTCGAGCAAATACCTCCGGGCAGGTGGTTCCACCAGAGCGGGGTTCGCTCCGGGCCGAGGCGGCGCCTGGAGCCTCGCCGATCTCGGGCTGCCGTTTGGGAGGGCGGCCCGATGCGAAGGACGGGCAGCGGGCGGTGCCGGGCAACTTGCGGCAGACGGTTGCGGCCATTCCTCGATCACACCGCGACCTGCGTGATCGCCGAAGGCACCGGAGACGCACCCGTCCCGGGTGAGACGCGGGATGCCGACGCCATGCTGCCGGCTCGGGCGGCTGAAGGACTGCGTCGCATCTTTCATGACCGTTTTCAGGGATCGTTCAGAGCGGAGGCGGGATTTGGCGAGGGCGCTCTCAGCCGAGGAACGTGCCAGGGTACGGCGGGCGCTCCTCGCGGAAGGCCGCCGGCTGTCCGTGGAGGGCGAGCTCAAGGCCATGTCGCTCGCCCAGCTTGCGCAGGCCGCTGGCATCGCCAAGACCTCCTTCTACGCATTTCCCCCTCGAAGGAGGCCATGCTGCTCGACCTCCTACAGGACGAGGCGCCGGGCGTGCGGGGCCAGCACCCCATAGCGGCTCCTGGCATGCTGGCGGCATCCTCGTCGCCGAAGGTCACCGCGCGGCCAGCGCCGCGCCGAGGGCCTCGAACATCCGCGGCTCCGAGGACCGCGCCGCGTTGAAGCGCAGGTGCCGGCACTCCCCCCGCTCCGGCCGGAACAGCGCCCCGCGCGCCAGCAACAGGCCGCGGTCGAGCGCCGCCTGGTAGACCGCTTCCGGCTCGCAGCCCGGCGGCAGCGCCGCCCAGAGGAAGAGCCCCGGCTCCCCTTCCGCCGGCAGCCCGAAGCCGAGCGCCTGCAGCCGCGCCACCGCCTGCGCCCGCGTCGCCGCCAGCTTCGGCCGCAGCCGGTCGAGCCAGCGCCGGTACTGGCCGGAGGCCAGCAGCTCCGCCAGCAGCACCTCCATCAGCGGCGGCAGCGCCGGCGCCGAGAGCAGCTTCGCCTGCAGCAGCGCCTCGATGATCGGCCGCTCGGCCGCGATGAAGCCGAGCCGCGTCGCCGGCCCCACCATCTTGGTGAAGGAGGAGAGGTAGATCAGCCCACGCCCTCCCGCCAATTGCAGCAGCCGCACCGGATGGCCCGGGTGCAGGTCGGCATAGGTGTCGTCCTCCACCAGCAGCAGTCCGTGCCGCTCGGCGATCAGCAGCAGCCGGTGCAGCGTCGCGGCGGAGGCCGTCCACCCCGTCGGGTTGTGCAGCACGCTCTGCACGAGGAACAGCTTCGGCCTGACCGTCCGGCAGGCCTGTTCCACCGCGTCGAGGTCCGGCCCCTCCGGCGTCCAGGGCACCGGATGCAGCCGCACCCCGGCCCGCTCCAGCATGGTGTAGAACTTGAAGTAGCCCGGATCCTCCGCCAGCACCGTGTCGCCCGGCTGCAGCCGCGTGCGGATGATGAGGTCGAGCGCCTGCGTCCCCCCGAGCGTCGTCAGGACGCAATCCGGCGAGACCGGCATCGCCATCCCCGCCAGCCGCACCGCGATCTGCTCGCGCAGCGCCACATCGCCACGCGCGGTCCCGTCGCAGGCCAGCAGCTCCGGCATCCGCCGCTGAACCCGGTGCAGCACGGCGGCCGGCCAGGCCTCGCGCAGCCACCCCTCCGGCAGGTAGCCGTTCCCCGGCTTCCACAGCGCCGGCGGCCCGAAGCTGCGGAGGCTGACCGCCTCGTCGCCCAC
This sequence comes from Belnapia sp., assembly GCF_059504005.1. Lineage (NCBI taxonomy): Bacteria > Pseudomonadati > Pseudomonadota > Alphaproteobacteria > Acetobacterales > Roseomonadaceae > Belnapia > Belnapia sp. The sequence continues at coordinate 13,007 of NZ_JCACHU010000010.1, forward strand.
ATCCGGGTCGGCGCCCCGGCCCGCCGGCTGCGGCCCGATCGCGGCGACGAAGGTCCCCGCCCCCGGCCGCGGCGCGACCAGGCCCATCGCCCCCAGCCGGTCATAGGCCTCGACGACCGAATGCACGCTGCAGCCGAGCCGCCCCGCCATCGACCGCACCGAGGGCAGCCGCAGGCCGGCCGCCAGGGCACCGCCGCGGATCATCCCGCCCAGCTTGTCGACGATCTGCTCCACCACCGGCCCATCGCGCTCGAGCCGCAGCGCTGCCAGGGAGTGGGCCATCGAAGGAGGAAGCGGCAGCGTGTCCGGCATGGCCCCAGCCTGCCGCCCCTCGGCCCAGCTTCGCAAGCATCACCATCCCGAACGCCAGTCGCACTGTACCGCGCGCCGGCCGGTACAGTTCCCCCCGCATCCGCCAACCCGTACCGGGACCGGAAGATCGGTCCGCCGCATCCTCCATCACCCCAACCGGGAGAATGGAGCCATGCAGTCCGCCCTTCGCACGCCCGCCCTCGCCCTTCCCGCCTGCCTGACCCGGCGCCCGCTGCGCCTCCGCGTCACGGCCTGGCTGCGGCTCGGCCTGGCCCGGCGCCGCGAGCGGCAAGCCCTGGCCGAGATGGATCTGCGCATGCTCCGCGACATCGGCATCGGGCCCCATGATGCCTTCCACGAGGCGCGGAAATTCTGGTGGGAAGTCTGAGGCATCGGGAGGGGCGCCGCCCCCTCGCGCCCGCCGCCCAAGGGTCGCAGCGTCCTTGGGATCCCGGCGTCACTTGCGCTTCGGCGGCGGGGGCTCCGTCCCCGCCACGCTCGGGCGCGCCAGGTGCCGCGTCAGGTAGCCGGTCAGCGCAGGCAGGCCCGCCATGATCGCCCCGGCCTCCGGCAGCCGCGCCAGGTAGTAGAGGATCGGCAGCAGGTTCGCGTCGGCCAGCGTGAACCCCTCACCCACCAGATGCCCGGTCGGCGCCACGCTCCGGTCGAGGAAGCCGAGCTGCTCGCGCAGCGCAGGCACCGCCGCCTCCACCGCTGCCCGGTCCGGGGCGCCATCCTCCGTGCCGGGGAAGACATGCGCATAGAGATACCGCCGGATGCAGAGCGGATCGATGACGGTGTTCACCACCGAGACCCATTGCTCCACCAGCGCCTCCGCCACCGGCTCCTCCGGGATCAGCTTCGACCCGGGAAAGATCCGGTCGATATAGGTGCAGATCGCCTTCGACTCGTAGAGCACGAGGTCGCCATGCCGCATCGCCGGGATCTTGCCGAAGGGATGCAGCGCCCGCATCTCCGGGGTCCCCGGCCAGCCGCGGGTATGGGTGTGGGCGACGCCCTTCTCCGCACAGACCATCCGGCAGGTCCACACATAGGTGCTCCGCGCCACGCCGATGATCTCGAGCTCCGCCATCGCCTTCCCCTGCCCCTGATGTAGACTGCGCCGATGTGCGGACGATACTTCCAGCAGCGCGGCGCCGGCTATGTCGCCCGCTACTTCGAGGCGGTGAACGCCATCCCCAACACGCCGCCGAGCTGGAACCGTGCGCCCACGCAGGATGCGCTGGTCGTCCGCCGCCACCCCGAGACCGGCGCTCGCCACTTGGACGCGCTGCGCTGGGGCCTCGTCCCCCGCTGGGCCAGCGACCCCTCGGTCGGCAGCAAGATGATCAATGCCCGCTCCGAGGGCATCACCGAGAAGCCCTCCTTCCGCGAGGCCTTCCGCAAGCGCCGCTGCCTCGTCACCGCCGACGGCTTCTACGAATGGCGCACGGAGGGCAAGGCGAAGCAGGCCTTCGCCATCGCACTCGCCGGCGGCGAGCCCATGGCGCTGGCCGGCCTCTGGGAAGGCTGGCGCGCCCCCGATGGCAGCATCCTCCGCACCTGTACCGTCATCACCGGCGACGCGAACGAGAAGCTCGCCGCCATGCACCACCGCATGCCGATGATCCTGCCGCGCGAGGCTTGGCCCGCCTGGCTCGGCGAGGAGCCGGCCGAGCCGGAGGAGCTGCTGGCCCTCCTCAAGCCCTATCCGCCCGAGCTGACCCTCGCCTGGCCCGTCACCAGCCGGGTCAACAAGGTGGCCGAGAACGACCCCGGCCTCCTCGCCCGCGACCCGCTGGCCATGCCCCCACCTGGCCTCGACGACCCGCCGCCGGAGTTCAAAGAGTGACCACCGGATCCCGCGCCAGCAGCCGCCCGAGCAGGTAGTCGACCTCCGCCCGCGTCTCGGCCGAGAGCCTCGGCCCCGGCGCCCGCAGCGCGTCGCTGCCGATGATCCCCCGCCGCATCAGCACGTATTTGCGGACGGCGAGCCCAAGCCCCGGCTGCAGCTCCGTCCGGATCAGCGGCAGGTGCAGGTCGAAGAGGTCCTGCGCCGCATCGCGCTCGCCTTTCGCCATCAATCCGCAGACCCGGACCAGCATCTCCGGCACCGCATAGCCCGTCATAATGCCATCTGCCCCGCGCGCCAGCTCCTCCGGCAGGAACTGCCCGCCCAGCCCGCCGAGGATGCTGATCGGCCGCATCCGCCCCTCGGCCATGAAGCGGCGGAGCGTGGTGATCTTGTCGAGACCCGGCCAGTCCTCCGCCTTCAGCATGACGAGGCGCGGATTCTCGGCCATCCGCCGGATCATCTCGGCCGACATGAAGATGCCGTTCGCCTGCGGATAGTCCTGCAGCACGAAGGGCACGTCCCCGACCGTCTCGGCGGCCTGGGCGATGTAGGACACCACCGCCTCGTCGCCCCGGAGCCCCGGCGTCGGCGCGATCATCACCCCCGCCGCCCCCGCATCCATCGCGCTCCGCGCCAGCGCGCCCATGCTGGCGAAGCCGGGCGAGGAGACGCCGACGACCACCGGCACCCGCCCGTCCACCCGCCGCAGCACGCGCGCGGTGAAGGCCATGGCCTCGACCGCATCCAGCTTCGGCGCCTCCCCCATGATGCCGAGGATGGTGAGTCCGCTCGCCCCCGCGGCGAGATAGGCCTCCACCATCCGGTCCGTGCTGTCGAGATCGAGCGCGCCATCCGCCGAAAACGGCGTCGGCGCGATGACGAAGACGCCCTTCGCCCCCACTCCGAGCCGCATCGTCAGGCCGCCGTCACGGACATGTCGAAGGGCGGCTGCACATCGGGCGAGAGCACCGGCTCATAGGGGTTGGCCGCCGTCCGCGCCGCGAGGTCCGCCTTCGCCGCCTCGATGAGCGCCGGGTCGCGCAGGCAGTCGACGGCCGTCCCCGCCATCACCTTCGCCACATGCACCATGCCCTTATGCGCCGCCGGCAGCTTGCCCTGCGCCGTCAGCTGCCAGGAATGCCCCGGCGTGCCGATCGCATAGGTCGAGCCCCGCGCCTGCACCGTCGGCACAACCCAGGAGACGTCGCCCACATCCGTCGAGCCCATCATCGGCGCGCCGCGCACCTCGAGCGGCACGACGACGTCGCAGAGCGCGACGCCCTTGCGCATCGGCAGCCCGATCCGTCGCCAGGAGGCGGCGATGTCCTCCTCGGTCAGCGTCGCCTGGAACTCGGCGGCCCGCGCCCGGTCGAGGTCGTCGAAGGGCGGTGGCCCCAACCGGTCGAGGTTGTTCTGCATCGCCCGCTCCAGCGGCGCGTTGCCGAGAAGGTTGGAGACGCCGGACACGACCTTGGAGGAGACTTTGGTCTCCGTCATCAGCGCCGCCCCATCCGCGACCTTCCGCACCCGCTCGATCAGCCGCCGCAGCTCGACCAGGTCCCGCGCCCGGATCAGGTAGCGGACCTTGGCCGTCGGCTGCACCACATTGGGCGCGACCCCGCCGGCATCGAGATAGGCATAGTGGATGCGCGCATCGCTCGGCATGTGCTCGCGCATGTAGTTGACGCCGACATTCATCAGCTCCACCGCATCGAGCGCGCTCCTCCCGAGATGCGGCGCCGCGGCGGCATGCGAGGCCCGCCCGACGAAGGAGAAGTCGATCCGCGTATTGGCGAGGCTCACCGCCTCCTGCACCGCGGCGAAGGCCGCCGGATGCCAGGAGATGGCGATGTCCACATCCTTGAAGGCGCCGTCGCGGACCATGAAGCCCTTCGCCGCACCGCCCTCCTCGGCAGGACACCCATAGTACCGCACCCGCCCCGGCAGCCCCTTCGCCGCCAGCCAGTTCTTCACCGCCGTCGCCGCCAGCAGCGAGGCGGAGCCCAGAAGGTTGTGCCCGCAGCCATGGCCGAAGCCCGGCCCCGGCAGCGGCCGTGGCTCGGCGACGCCGGCCTCCTGGCTCAGCCCCGGCAGCGCGTCATACTCGCCGAGAATGGCGATGACCGGCCCGCCCTCGCCCGCCTCGCCTATCACCGCGGTCGGGATGCCCGCCACCTTCTCGGTGACGCGGAAGCCCTGCTCCCGCAGCATCGCCGTATGCTCGGCGCAGGAGCGCGTCTCGGTATAGGCCAGCTCCGGCATGCCCCAGACGCGGTCGGACAGCGCCTCGAAGCCGCCCCTCCTGGCATCCACCAGCCGCCAGATCTCTTCGCTGTTGTCCATGATGGTCAGGCCCGTGCCTTGAGTGTCTCGAGATCATAGCCTGCGATGCGCTTGTAGCCACCCGTGATGGCCAGCATCTCCTCGCGCGACATCACATCCTCGATCCGCGCGAAGGGCCGGTCGCCCGTCCGCGCATAGACCTCGCCGAGAATCGCATCCGGCGGCGTCTTGCGGTTGGTCAGCACCACCTGCGTCGTCGCCGGCAGCCGCTCCGCCTCATAGGCCTTCAGCGCCGTCTCCGGGTCGTCCGCATGCCGCGCCAGCAGGTCGGCGAGGCACCGCGCATCGAGGATCGACTGCCCCGCCCCGTTCGACCCGCGTGGCACCATCGGATGCGCCGCATCGCCGAGCAGGGTCAGCCGTCCGAAGGTCCAGCGCGGCAGCGGGTCCTGGTCGACCATCGGGAATTCCAGCACGACGTCGGAGGCACGCAGCATCGCCGGCAGGTCGAGCCATTCGAAGACCCAGTCCCGCACATAGGGGATGACATCCTCCACATCCCCCGGCCGGTTCCAGTCGCGGCGCGAGCGGTGCTTCTCCGTCTCCACCTCGAAGACCCAGTTGATGAGCTGCCGCCCCTCGCCGTCCACGTCATGGTGAATCGGGTAGATCACCATCTTGCCCGTCTTCAGCCAGCCCGCCCGCGTCATACTGGCCCCGGTGAGGATCGGCGGCCAGCGTGCGACGCCGCGCCACATGTTGTAGCCGGTGTATTTCGGCTCGCCCTCACTGGGATAGAATTGCCGCCGCATCACGGAATGGATGCCATCCGCCCCGATCGCCGCGCTTCCCCGCAGCGGCTCCGGCGTCGCGCCGTCGCGGCCGGGCGTGAAGCTGATGGTCACGCCGTCCTCGTCCTGTTCCACCCGCGCCACCCGCCGGTCGAACAGCACCGCTCCCTCGCCCAACCGCTCCCGGACGGCGGCCAGCAGCACCCCATGCAGGTCCGCCCGGTGGATCGACATCTGCGGATGCGCATAGCCCGCCGCCCGCCCGAGCGGCTCGCGATGGATCAGCTGCCCGAAGCGGTTGAAGAAATTCGCCTCATCCGTCTGCACGCAGTGCCGCAGAAGCTCATTCTGCAGGCCGAGCTGCGCCAGCTCGGCGGCGGCATGCGGCAGGATGTTGACCCCGACGCCGAGCGGCCTGACCTCCGCCACCGCCTCGACCACCCGGCAGGGGATGCCGTTCCGGTGCAGGCAGAGAGCGAGCGTCAGCCCGCCGATGCCGCCGCCGATGACCAGGATGCTGTCCTCCATGGCGCCTCTCCCTCCGCCGGCTCGATACTGGCCCCCGCTCCCGGGAGGTCAAGCGCCCGGCTTCGTCGCGCGGCACGATCCGTGCTTCCCGCCGGACGGACCGACCCAGGAGCCTGCGTGCTGCGCGTCTTGCTTGTGGACAGTGACCCGGAGCGCGCCGCCGCCGTCGAGGCCGGCCTCTGCGCCACCGGCTGCACCGTCGTCGCCATCGCCGCCGGCACGCGGGATCTGACCCGCCATGTCCGCGACACCGGCGCCGAGGTCATCGTCTGCGGCCTCGACGACCCCTCGCGCGACGAGCTGGAAGGCATGCGCGCCCTTCACCGCGACGAGCCCCGCCCCGTCATCCTCTTCGCCGAGAGGGCCGAGCCCGAGCAGATCGAGGCGGCGCTGGCCGCCGGCGTCTCGGCCTATGTGGTGGAGAGCATGGCCCCCGCCCGCGTCCGCCCGGTGATCGAGGTCGCCATCCGCCGCTTCCGCGCCCACCAGGCGCTGCGCGAGGAGCTCGCCACCGCCCGCCGCGACCTCGAGGAGCGCAAGCTGGTCGACCGCGCCAAGGCGCTGCTGATGAAGCGCCACCGCCTCACCGAGCCCGAGGCCTATAAGCGCCTCCGCCGCATGGCGATGGATCGGAGCCTGAAGATCCCCGACCTCGCCCTCCGATTTCTGGACGAAAAATAGACAACAAGCCTCAATAATGTGCTATTACCGGTAATTTAAGTGTGTCTGCTTAATCTGCGCGCATTTTCCCTTTGACCCGCTTCCGCCGCTTCTGTTGCATTGCAGCAGCGAGGTGATGCGCAACGGCGTGCATCGCACGGGCCCGGAGCGGGCCCGCTCGGGTGATCCATCCGCGGTCCAATGGCGGTCCGCACCTGGCCCTTCCGGGCCGGAGGACCGCCCCCGTGCTGCTCGATGCCGACGACGCCCCCCGCCCGACGCTCCGCCGCCCGGTCCTGCGCACGCTGCGCCTCGGCTTCGTCCCGCTCACCGACGCCGCGCCGCTGCTCGCCGCGCAGGAGCTCGGCCTGTTCGACGCCGTCGGCCTCCGGGTCGCCCTCTCGGCCGAGCCCTCCTGGGCGGCGCTGCGCGACAAGCTGGCCTTCGGCGCCCTCGATGCCGCCCATCTGCTTGGCCCCATGCCGATTGCGCTGGCCGCCGGCCTCACCGGCGTCCGCGCCCAGGTCACGATCGGTGCCGGGCTCGGTGCCAACGGCAACACCGTCACCCTCTCCAACGCCCTGGCGCAGGAACTCGGCCGCTTCCCCCGCCCGCTGCCCGCCGCGGGCTTCGCCGCCCTGGTCCGCCGCCGGGCCGCGCAGGGCCGGCCGCCGCTGACGCTCGCCGTCGCCTTCCCCTTCTCCTCGCACAACTACCTGCTGCGCTTCTGGTTGGCCGAGGCCGGGCTGGACCCCGACCGCGACCTCCGCCTCACCGTCGTCCCGCTGCCCATGGTCGCGCAGCACCTGGCCGAGGGCGCGATCGACGCCTTCTGCGCCGGCGAGCCCTGGGGCAGCCATGCCGCGGCGCTCGGCGCCGGACGCATCGCCCTCTCCTCCGGCGACATCTGGCCGAACCACCCGGAGAAGGTCCTCGCCTTCGACACCGCCTACGCGACGCGCGACCCGGACAGTGCCACGGCCTGCACCGCCGCCGTCATCGCCGCCGCGCGCTGGCTGGACGAGCCGGAGAACCAGGCCGAGGCCGTCAGCATCCTCCGCCGCCGCGCCTTCCCGAAGCTCGGCCGCCCCGAGATCGCGGCCGCCTTCGAGGGCACGGCCGAGGGCCTGCCGCTGGCCGCCCCGCTCCGCTTCCACAACGCGACGCTGCCGCGCCGCGACCAGGCCACCTGGTTCCTCCGCCAGATGCGCCGCTGGGGCCACATCCCCGCCGCGGTCAGCGACAGCGCCGCCCTCGCCCCCTGGCGCCCCGACATCTGGCGCGCCGCCGCCGCCCGACTGCACGAGGCGGAGCCGCCCGCGCCCCCGCCACCCCCTTCCTCGCCGCTGAGCGACAGCCTGGAGCACGCCTGAGATGAGCCTCACGCGCCGCAACGCCATCACCGCGACGGCCGCCCTCCTCGCCGGCGCCGCCCGCGACCCGCGCCAGGCGGCGATGCTCCACAAGCTCTCCGACGGCGATGACGCTGCCTAGCCGAAGGAGGCCGACCTCCTCGACCTGCTGACGGCCTTCCCCTCCGCCCGCCCGCCTATTGCCGACCTCCTCGCCTCCCTCCCCGCGCTAAAGCCCCGCCTCTACTCCATCGCTTCCTCTCCGCTGGCCGCCCCCAGCCGGGTCGAGCTCTGCATCGGCGTGGTGCAGGCCGAGCGCCGCGGGCGCCGGCGCGATGGCGTCGCCTCCTACCACCTCGCCTTTCGCGCGGGCCCGGACGCGCCGCTCCGCGCCCACATCCAGCCCAGCCACTTCCGCCTACCCGGCAATCCGGAGACGCCGATTGTCATGATCGGCCCGGGCACCGGCATCGCCCCCTTCCGCGCCTTCCTCCAGCACCGCGCGGCGACCGGCGCCCGCGGCCGCAACTGGCTCTTCTTCGGCGACCAGCGCAGCGCAACCGACTTCCTCTTCCGCCCCGGGATCGAGGCCTGGCGCGAGCAGGGCCTTCTGACCAGCCTGTCGCTGGCCTGGTCCCGCCACGGCGTGCGGAAGGTCTACGTTCAGGACCGCATGCGCGAGGAGGCCGCCGGCCTCTAGCGCTGGCTGCAGGACGGCGCGCATGTCTATGTCTGCGGCGACGCCGCGCGCATGGCGAAGGATGTCGATGCCGCGCTGCGCCAGGTCGCCATGCGGCAGGGCGGCATGAATGCCGACCAGGTCCGCGACTGGATCGTCGCGCTGGCCCGGCAGCACAGCTATCAGCGCGACGTCTACTAGCCCACCTGACACTGCCGACGCCGCGTCGCGGCCTTCGTGCATGCCCAGGATCCTGCACCGCCTTCCGCAGCATGGCCGCGGAAGCGCAGCACCCAGCCCGCTCACGAGGGGCGCATCCCCATGGCCGAGACGCGTACCACTTGCCCCTATTGCGGCGTCGGCTGCGGCGTCCTCGCCACCGCTGACGGCACGGTGCGTGGCGACCCGGACCACCCCGCCAACCGGGGCCGCCTCCGCAGCAAGGGCACGGCCCTGGGCGAGACGCTCGACCAGCCCGGCCGCCTCCTCCACCCCGAGGTCGACGGCAAGCGCGCCAGCTGGGACGCCGCCCTGGACGCCGTGGCGGAAGGCTTCCGCCGGGCGCTGGCCGAACACGGCCCCGCCGGTACCGCCCTCTACGTGTCCGGCCAGCTGCTGACCGAGGACTACTACGTCGCCAACAAGCTCGCCAAAGGCTTCCTTGGCACCGGTAACATCGAAAGCAACTCCCGCCTCTGCATGGCGAGCGCCGTCGCCGGCCACCGCCGCGCCTTCGGCGAGGACTTCGTGCCCGGGATCTACGAGGATCTGGAGCTGGCCGACCTCGTCATCCTCGTCGGCAGCAACCTCGCCTGGTGCCACCCCATCCTCCACCAGCGCCTTCAGGCGGCCCGCGCCGCCCGCCCCGGCATGCGCCTCGTGGTGGTCGACCCCCGCCGCACTGCCTCCTGCGAGGGCGCCGACCTGCATCTGCCCATCGCCCCCGGCCGCGACGTCGCCCTCTTCAACACCCTGCTCCGCCATCTCCACGCGCGGGGCTTCCGCAGCGACGCCCCCGGCCTCGCCGGCACCCTCGCCGCCGCCGATGGCGAGACCGGCCTCGACGCCGGCCTGCTCGCCACCTTCCTCGACTGGTTCGCGGCGACCCCCCGCAGCGTCACGCTGTTCAGCCAGGACGCCAACCAGTCCTCCGCCGCGACGGACAAGGCCAACGCCATCATCAACTGCCATCTCCTCGCTGGCCGCATCGGCCAGCACGGCTCAGGCCTCTTCAGCATCACCGGCCAGCCCAACGCCATGGGTGGCCGCGAGGTCGGCGCGCTGGCCACCACCCTCGCCGGCCATCTCGACTGGGACCGGCCCGCCGAGCCCGCCTCCCTCCGCGACTACTGGCGCGCCCCCAACCTCGCCGCCGGCCCAAGCCTCAAAGCCGTCGACCTGTTCCGGGCCGCGGGCGAGGGCCGCATCGGCGCCCTTTGGGTGATGGCGACCAACCCTGCCATCTCGCTCCCCGATGCCGGCGCGGTCCGCGAGGCGCTGCGCCGTACCCCCTGCCTCGTCGCCTCCGACTGCAGCCGCGAGAGCGACACGATGGACCTCGCCCGCATCCGCCTCCCCGCCCTCGGCTGGGGCGAGAAGTGCGGCACGGTCACCAACAGCGAGCGCGTCATCAGCCGCCAGCGCGCCTTCCGCGCCCCGCCCGGCGAGGCCCGTCCGGACTGGTAGGCGATCGCCCAAGTGGCCGCCCGCCTCGGCTGGGCCGAGGCCTTCGCCTGGACCGGCCCGGCCGCGATCTTCCACGAGCATGCTGGCCTGACCGGCCTCGCCCGCCCGGCCCCGCGCGCCTTCGACCTCACCGGCCTCGCCGACCTCACCGATGCCGAATACGATGCGATGCTGCCGACCCGCTGGCCCGTCGCCGGCCGCGGCACGCAGGGCGACCGCCTTGCCCCCGCCGCCCGCTTCGTACCCACCCCCTACCGCCCCCCGGCCAACCCGACCGGCGCCTCCGACCCCCTCGTCCTGCTGACCGGCCGCCTCCGTGACCAGTGGCACACGATGACGCGGAACGGGCCCGGTCCCCCGCCTCATGGCCCACACGCCGGAGCCGACGGCCGTCATCCACCGCGCCAATGCAGCCGGTCTGGCGGATGGCAGCCTCGCCCGGATCGAGAGCCCCTGGGGCAGCGCCACCCTCCGCCTCCGCCACGAGCCGGGGATGGCCCGCGGCACCGTCTTCGCGCCGATGCATTGGACCGCCCGCTTCGCCCCCGCCGCCCGCATAAACGCTTCGGTCAACCCGGCGGTGGACCCCATCAGCGGCCAGCCCGAGCTGAAGCATACCCCGGTCCGCCTGCGCCCCGCGCCGATGGGCTGGCACGGCTTCCTCCTCGCCCGGCGCAGCCTCGGCGCCGGACTCGCCGCCTGGACCGCCTTAATCCCCGCCGCCCCCCGCCCTCTTCCGCCACGAGCTCGCGGGCATCGAGCCGCCGGCGGACGCCTTCGACCGCCTGCGCGGCCTGGTCGAAGAACCCGCCGCCGCCTGAGTCCTGCTCGAGGACCCCGCCGCCGGCCTCCACCGCGCCGCGCTACTGCGCGAGGGTCGCCTCCTCGCCTGCCTCTTCCTGGCGCCCGGCCCCTCCGCGCCGCCGCCCCGCGCCTGGCTCCTCTCCCTCTTTGCCGAGCCCGCCATCGGCAGCGCCGCCCGCCGCGCCCTGCTCGCCGGCGCCCAGGCCGACGGCCCCGCCCCCTCGCCCACCATCTGCGTCTGCCACGGCATCGCCGAATCCAGCATCTGCGCAGCCATCGCCTGCGGTGCTAACACCCCGGCCCTGGTCGGCGAGGCGACGCGGGCTGGCACGGGCTGCGGCTCCTGCCGCCCGGAGATCGCCGCCCTGCTCGCCAAAGCCCCGGTGCCGGAACCCGCCTGATGCAGCATTTCCCCGTCTTCCTCGACCTCCAGGCCCGGCCGGTGCTGGTCCTCGGCACGGGCGAAGTGGCGGAGCGCAAGGCGGAGCCGCTCCGCGCCGCCGGCGCCGAGATCCGCTTCGCCGCCCGCTTCGACGAGGCCCTGTTGGAGGGCTGCCCCCTCGCCATCGGCGCCGATGCCCCGGAAGCGGAGCTGCAGGCCCTGGCCGCCGCCTGCCGTGCGCGGGGGATTCCGGTTAACGTCGTCGACCGCCCCGCGCTCTGCACCGCGCTGATGCCGGCGATCATCGATCGCGCGCCCGTCACTATCGCCGTCTCGACCGGCGGCGCCGCCCCCGTCCTCGCCCGCATGGTCCGCCAGAGGATCGAGGCGATCCTCCCCCCGACCCTCGGCCGCATCGCAGCGCTCGCCGAGCGCTTCAAGTCGGCCGTCCGCGCCCGCCTCCCCGACCTCCCGGCCCGCCGCCGCTTCCTCGAGGCGGCGCTGGCCGGCCCTCCCGCCGAGCTGGCCCTGGCGGGCCGCGACGCCGAGGCCGACGCCGCCTTCGCCACCGCCCTCGATGCCGCCGAGGCGCGCCCTGGCGGCATCGTCCACCTGGTCGGCGCCGGCCCCGGTGCCGCCGACCTCCTCACCCTCCGCGCCCTCCGCCTCCTCGGCGAGGCCGATGTGATCGTCCATGACCGCTTGGGCACCGAGGCCGTGCTGGAGATGGCCCGCCGCGATGCCGAGCGCATCTTCGTCGGCAAGGCCCGCGCCAACCACTGCATGAAGCAGGAGGACATCAACGCCCTCCTCATCCGCCTCGCCCGCGAGGGCCGCCGCGTGGTACGCCTCAAGGGCGGCGACCCGCTGGTCTTCGGCCGCGGCGGCGAGGAGGCGGAGGCCCTGGCCGAGGCCGGCATCCCCTGCGAGGTCGTCCCCGGCGTCACCGCAGCACTCGCCTGCGCCGCCGGCGCCGGCATCCCGCTGACCCATCGCGACGCCGCCCGCGCCGTCACCTTCGTCACCGGCCACCGGCGGGACGGCGGGGTCGATGTCCGCGGCCTGGTCCAGCCCGGCCAGACGCTGGCGATCTACATGGGCATCAGCACCCTCGCGCCGCTGCGCGACGCCCTCGTCGCCGATGGCATGTCGCCTGCCATGCCCGCCGCCGTCATCGAGCGCGGCGGCACGCCGCAGCAGCGCGTGCTCCGCGGCACGCTCAACAGCATCGCCACGGAGGCCCCGGCCTGGGTCACCGGCGGCCCCGCCCTGCTGCTGGTGGGGGAGGCAGTGGGGCGCGGCGCCCAGGGTTGGCTCCGGGCTGCCTGACGCCCCCTACCGGTAGATCGCCACCGGCAGCCACATGACCATGCTCTCCCAGTAGGTCACGAGGCCAAGGCAGATGAAGAGCGGGATCAGGAAGGGTGCGCAGGCCCGCATGGTCTGCTCGAAGGACAGGCCGGAGACGCGGGCGAGGATGAACAGCACCATCCCGACCGGCGGCGTCAGCAGGCCGATCATCAGGTTCAGGACCATGATGATGCCGAAATGCACCGGGTCGACGCCGAGCTGGGTCATCAACGGCAGCAGCACCGGCACGAGGATGGTGATGGCCGCGATCGTCTCGAGGAAGCATCCGACCACCAGCAGGAACAGGTTCACCAGCAGCAGCACCAGCCATTTGTTGGTGGTGAGGCCGAGCACCCATCCCGCCACCCCCTCGGTGACGCGGGTCGTGGTGATGAGCCAGCCGAAGATCGAGGCACCGGCAACGATCAGCAGCACCACCGCCGTGGTCTCGATCGTCTCCTGCGTGACGCGGAGGAAGCTGCGCCAGGTCAGCGTCCGATAGACCACGGCGCCGAGGAAGAGGGCGTAGAAGGTCGCCGCGATCGCCGCCTCGGTCGGGGTGAAGGCGCCCGAGGTCATGCCGCCCACCAGCAGCACCGGCGTCATCATCGGCAGGAAGGCGCGCCGGCCGGTCTGGCCCAGCCGTGCCCAGCGGAACTGCGCGTCGCGGTCGAAGCCGCGGCGATGCGCCGTGACGGCGACCGCGCCCATCAGCGTCGCCGCCATGACCAGCCCGGGGATAAGCCCCGCCGCGAAGAGCTGCCCGACCGAGGCATTGGCCATGACGCCATAGATCACCATCGGCAGCGACGGCGGGATGATCGGCCCGATGGTGGCCGAGGCCCCGGTCAGCCCGACCGCGAAGGGCAGCGGGTAGCCATGGTCCCGCATCGCCTTGATCTCGATGGTGCCGAGCCCGCCGGCATCGGCGACCGCGGTGCCCGACATGCCGGCGAATATCACGCTGCCGACCACGTTCACGTGGCCGAGCCCGCCCTTCAGCCAGCCGACCAGGGCGGTGGCGAAGCTGTAGATGCGCTCGGTGATGCCGGCGCTGTTCATCAGCGAGCCGGCCATGACGAAGAACGGGACGGCGAGCAGCGGGAAGCTGTCCACGCCCGCGGCCATGCGGTGCAGCACCACCAGCGGCGGCAGCGCGCCTTCCGCCCAGACATAGAGCAGCGACGCGGCGCCGAGCGAGACGGCCACCGGCACGCCGATCAGCAGCATGACGATGAAGGCGAGGAAGAGCAGCGCCGTCACAGCTTCATCCCGCCGAGCGATGGGTCCCTTGGCCCCTCGGGCTCACCCGCCCGCCAGCGCGCAATGCCCTGCAGCGCGCTGCGGATCGTGGTGAGCACGAGGCCGAGCAGGATGCCGTAATAGACGATGGAGAGCGGCTGGCCGAGCGCGATCATCGGCTGGAACTGCATCGCCTCGGCGACCTGCCAGCAGAGCCAGATGGAGACGGCGAAGAAGGCCGTCGTCACCGCCGAGACCACGGCAAGCGTCAGGCGGCGCCCGCCGGCCGGCAGCTTGTCGAGGAAGAATTCGACGGCGATGTGCGTGCCCCGCCGCGCCGCCATGGCGCTGCCCGTGAAGGTCAGCACCATCAGCAGGTACTGCGCGATCTCCTCGGTCCAGGAAAGGCTGCTGTTCAGGATGTAGCGGGTGAAGAACTGCAGGAAGACGATCGCTGCCAGCGTCCAGAACAGGGCGACGCTGATCCAGTCCTCCACCGCCAGGTCAGCCGGCAGGTCGGGCTGCGCGGCCTCCTCCTCGCGGGCGAGTTCAGCGAAGAGGTTGTCCGCGTCGGTGTCGCCCTGGCGCATGTCAGCTCCGCGCGCCGATCGCCTGGAGCCGGTCGTACTGCTCCTTCGTCCACCCGGCGCCGGCGGCGGTGTCGTTGTGCAGCGGCTGGGCTGCGGCGCGGAAGGCGGCGCGGTCGGGGCGCAGGACCGTCTTGCCCTGCTGCTCGAACCAGGGCGGCAGCGCCTGCTCGGCCTCGCGGATTTCCGCCGTGGCGCGGTCGGAAGCCTCGCGCAGCACCTCGTCGAACACCTTCTTGTCGGCGTCGTTCAGCCGCCGCCAGGTATTGCCCGAGACGACGGTGACGAGGCTCTCGGTGATGTGCCCGGTCAACGAGATGTGGCTCTGCACCTCGTAGAATTTCTTGGCCTGGATGGTCGGCAGCGGGTTCTCCTGCCCGTCCACGGTGCCCTGCTGCAGCGCCAGATAGACCTCGGCGAAGGCGATCGGCGTGGCGTTGGCGCCGACGCTGCGGGTGAACATCAGGAACATCGGCGCCTGGGGCACGCGCAGCTTCATCCCGCGCATGTCCTCCGGCTTCATGACGGGACGGTTCGCCGTGACATGTCGCTCACCGTAATAGGTCAGCGCCAGGGCCTGATGGCCGGTCTGCCGGCCATAGCCCGCCATCATCTCGCGCAGCAGGTCGCTTTTGCGATAGGCCTCGAAATGCGCGTAGTCGCGGAAGACATAGGGCGCATTGCCGATCGAGATCGGCTTGTAGGTGGCGCCGGCGAAGGCGACCCCGGTGTAGATCAGGTCCACCGTGCCGAGGGCGAGGCCCTGGTTGATCGTCGGCTCGTTGCCGAGGGCCGAGGCCGGGAAGACCTCGATCGCCCAGCGGTTTCCGGTGCGCTGCGTGATCTGCTGCGCGGCCCAGAGCGCCTGGGTGTGGTAGGCCTCGTTGGTCTCGTAGACATGCGCCCAGCGCAGCCGGGTCTGCGCCCCGGCGGCGCGGCCGAGGATGAGTGCCGGCGCAGCCAGGGCCGTGCCGATCAAGATCCTGCGGTTCATCATGGTCCTCCCCAGCCCGGCCGCCCTTGCCGGCTTGTCATGGCCGGCAAGGATGGCCGGAGGTCAGGGCGGACGCAAGCCGGCGAACCCTGCAAGGCCGGTCATGCCGCCAGGACACGCTCCAGCGGCAGCCCGCGGCAGTCCATCTCGTATTCCAGGTCGACCACCGGCGGCCGGCAATGCTGCCAAGTGACGCCGTGCCGCGCCGCCCCTCGCCTCACAAGCTCGTCGCCGAGGAGGGGGTGGATGTCATGCACCGTGTAGACCTGCACCCCCGTCGTCGCCTGCCAATCGGCATCGAGCGCCACCATCCGCCGCTCCATCTCGCCCAGCACATAGGTGGCCTTGGCCCGGATCCCCGCCGGCGACAGATCCCGGTGGGCGACGGTGCTTTCCGCATAGGTCGCCTTGCCCTCGATGCTCTCCCCGCTCCCCGCGACGACGAAGCTCGGCCCCGCCCCCGCATCCCGCAGCGCAAAGGTGAATGCGTGAAAGCCGGGCTCGGTGGGCGGCGCGATCTCCGGGCAGACATTGCTCCGCGCCACCGGGTTCCGCCCCTCGGCCAGCACGCCCCACTCGCCGAGCACGCCCGCATAGACCTCGTTGAACCTGCGGAACCCCGCCTCGCTGAACGGCGCCGGCGACCGCAGCTCGCAGGCGCAGAAGGCCGTCAGCGGCAGCCCCGCGCCGCGCAGGAACTCGGCTATCCGCCCGAAGCCTGCCCGCAGCGGCACCGGCTCGGCGAAGCGCACCCGCTCCAGCCGCCAGCCCGGCAGTGCCGCGACGCCACCCGAATACTGGAAAACGGCGGGGATGAAGCGATAGCCCCGCTCATCGAGGCTGATGGTGCCGGCCATGCGAGGACCTCCTGCTCCCCGCTATGGTGCCACCGAACCGCCATCCCGGGAGTCCCTTCTTCATGCCGAAGCCCCGTCGCGCCGCCCTGCACCGCCTCCCCATGCGTCACCCGGGCGACACCGCGGCGATCGAGGCCCTCATCGCCGACGGAGGGCTGGACCCCGCGCGCATCGTAGCGATCCTCGGCAAGACCGAGGGCAATGGCTGCGTCAACGACTTCCCCCGCGCCTATGCCGTTCAGTCCCTGGCGCTGATGCTGGCCCGCCATCTCGGCGCCGAGGCCGCCGCCCGCGTCGCGCTCGTCATGTCCGGCGGCACCGAGGGCGGCCTTTCCCCGCATTTCCTCATCCTCGCCGTCGGGGAGGGCGACGCGCCCGACCCGCGGGGCGCGCTCGCCATCGGCACCGCCTTCACCCGCGACCTCGCCCCGGAGGAGAGCGGCCGCGTCGCCCAGACCGAAGCCGTCGCCGCCGCGGTGCGCGAGGCGATGGCAGAGGCCGGCATCGCCGAGCCGCACTATGTCCAGGTGAAATGCCCGCTGCTGACGACGGAGCGCATCGCCGCCGCCCGCGCCCCCGTGGCGACGGAGGACACCTATGCCCCGATGGGCCTCTCCCGCGGCGCCTCCGCCCTGGGCGTCGCCCTCGCCCTCGGCGAGGTTAACGGCATTGCGCCCGAGGAGATCGGCCGGAACTGGGAGAGGCACTCCGCCGTCGCCAGCGCCTCGGCGGGCGTCGAGCTGGAGCGCTGCGAGATCATCGTGCTCGGCAACAGCACGGCGTGGTCCGGGGACCTCGCCATCGCCCATGCGGTGATGCAGGACGCGATCGACCTGCCCGCGGTGCACCGCGCCCTCCGCCTCGCCGGCTTGCCGACGGAGGATGGGCAGCTCGCCGCATCGGCCGCCGGCCGGCTGGTCGCCGTGCTGGCCAAGGCGGAGCCCTCGTCGACCGGTCGCATCCGCGGCCAGGGCCATATCATGTGGGACGACAGCGACATCAACGCGACGCGCCATGCGCGGGCGCTGGTCGGCGGCGTCATCGCCGGGGCTATAGGCCGCACCGACATCTTCGTCAGCGGCGGCGCCGAGCATCAGGGCCCGGATGGCGGCGGGCCCGTCGCGGTCATCGCGCGACGGGCCCAACCGATTTAGGACGCCGGATTCGGATTCCGGTTCGGGTTGGTCTCGTTCTCGGGGTGGGCGCCGCTGACATTGGTGCCCGCCACCTTGTCGAAGCCGCGCGAAGCCTGCGTGCCCGGCGGGTTGCCCGGCGTGCCGTCCGGCTGGCTGCTGCCCATGCCCGTCGACCGCCCGGCCTCGTTGCCCGGCCGCGCGCCGCTGACATTGGTGCCGGCGACATCGTCGAGGCCGCGCGAGGCCTGCGTGCCCAGCGGGTTGCCCGGCATGCCGTCGGTGCTGCCGAGCGCCGCATCGGTCCGGGTGCCCGGCCCGGTATGCGTGCCCATCTGGCCCGCTGCCGTGGTGGTGCCGATGCCCGTCGCGGCACCGAGGCCGCTCCCGGGAGTGGTCATCCCCGAGGTCGCCGGGCTCCGCGCCGGCATCGTGTCGTCGGCCCCACGCGGCGCACCGTCATTCCGCACCCAGCCGCTCTCGTCCCAGCGGCCGGACGAGACGTCGAGCTCCTGCGCATTGTGCCGCGCGAGGATGCCGTCGATCTCATGCGCGCGGCCCTCGTCGGCCCGCACGGTGACGAGGTTGCTGCCGCGCCGCACGCCCTCGGCATAGGCCGCCGCATGCTCCTCGCCGAGGCCCGCCTGGGTCAGCCCGCCGAGCAGGCCGCCCGCTGCTGCGCCGACGCCGGCGCCGGTCAGCGCCGCGACCAGCCAGCCCGCGGCCACGATCGGCCCGAGGCCCGGGATCGCTAGCGCGCCGATGCCGGCGAGCAGGCCCGCGCCGCCACCGACCAGCGTGCCGAGCGTGGCACCCGTGCCTGCGCCGGTCCCGGCGCCGGTGTGGCCCGGGCCGTTGTCGGCGACGTCGGTGGTGCTGGTGGTCGGCGTCGTCGTCGAGCTGTCCTCGGCGCCGCGGGCGACGAGGCTGATGTCGTCATGCGGGAAGCCGGCGGCCTCGAGGTCGCGCACGGCCGCGGCTGCGTCGGAGTAGTTGTCGAAAAGACGCGCGATGGTGCGTGTCGCCATGATGGAATCTCCTATCTTGTTCGAAGGGTTCAGCGCGTCGTCACATTGCCCTGGAAGTCGAGCCCGACGGAGACCTGCTGGCCATTCCGCATCGCCCGGCCGCGCCAGATGCCCTGGTCGTCCTTCTTGAGGTCGTCGACGCCGCTGAAGCCGGCGGCCTCGATGCGGCTGCGCGCCTGGCCTTCGGTGAAGCTGTTGGCGCCGGCGGCCGGGTCGGTCGCGGTGCGGGTGCCGTTGTCCATGGTGACGGCGGGCGGCGTGCTCTCGGTCCGCGCGCTGGGCGCGTTGGCGCCGGCAGTCGGGTCGGGCGTGGTGCGGGCGCCCTGATCCGTGGTGGCCGCAGGCGGCACGGTCGTGGCCGCGGGCGGCATGGCGTCGCCGCGCGCGCCCGGCGCAGTGGCGCCGCTGCGGTCTGGGGCAGTCTGGGCGAGGGCCGGCATGGCGGCAAGGCTGCCCAGCAGCGCCAGGCAGAAGCTTGTCTTGCGCATTATCGTGTTCCCGTGTTGTGGTCATGGCCCGCTTGCGGCGCGCCATTGGTCCACTAACGGACAGCGGGCTGGAGCGTTCGTTGCGCCGGCAACCTCAAGCGGGATCGATCAGGGCTGTGCCGCAAACGTGTCGCAGGCCCGCGGGTCGCCCGCCTCCAGCCCATGGCGGAACCAGCGCACACGTTGGGCGGAGCTGCCATGGGTGAAGCTCTCCGGCACCACCACGCCGCGCGCGCGCCGCTGCAGCCGGTCGTCGCCGACCGCGGCCGCGGCGTTCAGCCCTTCCTCGATGTCGCCCTGCTCCAGCACCTGACGCATGCGCTGCGTGCGGTTGGCCCAGACGCCGGCGAAGCAGTCCGCCTGCAGCTCCACCCGCACCTGCAGCGCGTTCGACTCCGCCTCGCCCATCCCGCGCCGCTGCGCCTCGACGCGGCGCAGCACGCCGATCTGGTTCTGCACATGGTGCCCGACCTCATGCGCGATGACATAGGCGCGGGCGAAATCCCCCGGCGCGCCGAGCCGGCGCTCCATCTCGCGGAAGAAGCCGAGGTCGAGATACACCTTCTGGTCGAGCGGGCAGTAGAAAGGCCCCGTCGCCGTCTGCGCCGTGCCGCAGCCGCTCTGCGTCGTGCCGCTGAACAGCACGAGGTTGGGCGGCCGATAGGCATTGCCGCCGCTGCGGAAGGCCTCGGTCCAGACGTCCTCCGTGGTCGCCAGGACCTGGGCGACGAAGCGCCGCTGCCCCTCCTCCGCCGCATCCGGCGGCGCACCCTGCTGCCGAGCGACCGGCGCCTCCGGCGCCCCGCCGCCCGAGAGGATCACCGAGGGATCGACGCCGAAGAACAAGGCCACCAATACCAGCGCGATGGTGCCGAGCCCGCCGCCCGCGACGCCGATCGGCAATCCGCCGCCGCCACCGCTGCCGCGCCGGTCCTCGACATTGCCGCTTTCCCTCTCGCCGCCGAGCCGCATCGCCTGGGCCTCCCGCTCAGCCGGCACAACAGCGGGAGGGACGGATGGTTCCGGAAGCGGGTCCTACCCCTCCCGCAGGACGCCGTCCTCGCGCAGCCGCGCCAGCGCCGCCGCGCCGAGCAGCGGGCCGAGCACCGCCTCGTTATGCTCGCCGAGCCGGGGCGCTGGCCGCGCCAGGATGCCGGGCGTTGCCGAGAGCCGCGGCACCATGCCGTGCATCGGCAGCCAGCCCTCTGGCATCTCCTCGTCCGGCACGGCGATCACCGCCTCGCGCTCGGCCAGGTAGGCATCCTCGGCGAGCATCGCCGCATCCATGATCGGCCCGATGGTGACGCCCGCCGCGTCGAAATGCGCGAGCACCTCGGCCAGGTCCCGCTCGGCGATGTAGCCGGCGATGATGGCGTCCAGCGCCTCGCCATGCCGCACCCGGTCGGCATTGGTGCGGAAGCGCGGATCCTCGATCAGCTCCGGCCGGCCGATGCTGCGCAGCAGCTTCTCCGTCATCCCCTGGGTCGAGGCGGACAGGCAGACCCAGCCGCCGTCGCGCGTGCGGTAGGCGTTGCGCGGCACGGCATTGGTGCTGCGGCTGCCGGTGCGGGGCTTCAGCTCGCGCGTCAGCCGCCAATTGGCGTGCTGCGGCTCCATCATCACATGGATCGGATCGAAGAGCGTCTGGTCGATCACCTGCCCCTGCCCCGTCGCCTCCGCATGGCGCAGCGCGATCATCGCGCTCGCCGCGCCGTAGAGCCCGGCATAGCCGTCGGCCATGTACATCGGCGGCAGCACCGGCTCCCGGTCGGCGAAGCCATTGACCGCGGCGAAGCCGGCATAGCCCTCGACCAGCGTGCCGAAGCCCGGCTTGTGCCGGTAGGGCCCGTCCTGCCCCCAGCCGCTGATGCGCACGACGACGAGGCGCGGGTTGATCGCCAGCAGCACCTCCGGCGCGAGGCCCATCGCCTCGAGCACGCCAGGGCGGAAGCTCTCCACCAGCATCGCCGCATCGCCCGCGAGGCGCTTCACCACATCGATGGCGCGCGGGTCGCGCAGGGCGAGGCAGACCGAGAGCTTGTTGCGGCTCAGCGTCTTCCAGGTGGTGGAGATGCCGCGGATGCGCCAAGCGCGCAGCGTGTCGCCCTCGGGCGGCTCGAGCTTGATGACCTCGGCGCCGTGGTCGGCCAGCACCTTGGTCAGGATGTTCCCGGCGACGAGGCGCGACAGGTCGAGCACCCGGAGCCCGTGCAGCGCCCCGGTTGCGCCCAGATCGAAGTCGCGGCGAGGCGGCGTCATTCGGCGCGGATATCCGCCGCGCGCGCCACCTCGCGCCAGCGGGCGAGATCGGCATGCAGCACCGCGGCGAACTCCCCCGGCCCGACCGGCGAGGGCGTCGCTCCCTCGGCCGCGTAGATGCGCGCGAGGTTGGCATCGCTGAGCGCGCCGCCCACCGCCGCATGGATGGCGGCGCGCGTCTCCGGCGGCAGGCCGTGCGGCGCGAGCAGCCCCCACCAGATGGCGGCCTCGTAGTCGATGCCCGCCTCGCGCACCGTCGGCACCGGCGGCACCTCCGGCGGCAGCCCGCCGCCCCCGTTTCCGTTCGTGGGGGCGGTCGCGGCGATGACGCGCACCCGCCCCTCGCGGATGGCGGCATTCGCGCTCGCCACCGTCGTGATCATCACCGGGATGGTGCCCGCCACGAGGTCCGTCACCGCCGGCGCGGTGCCGCGATAGGGGATATGGTTCATGCGGATGCCCGCCCGCTGGCAGAAATACTCGGAGATGAAGTGGTTGATCCCGCCCGCGCCGGAGGTGGCGTAGTCGATGCCGCCCGGCCTCGCCCGTGCCAGCGCGACCAGCTCCTGCACGCTGCGGGCCGGGAGGGCCGGGTTGACCATGATGAAGAAGGGCGCGCGCGCCAGCAGGGCGACGGCATCGAAGCTCGCCTCCGGGTCCCAGCCAGGCTTCTGCAGGATGGCGGTGGTGGCGAAGGAGGAGGAGGTGACCATCAGCGTGTAGCCATCCGGCGCCGCCTGCGCGACCTGGCCGGCGCCGATCGCCCCGCCGGCGCCGCCGCGGTTCTCGACGACGAAGGGCTGGCCGGTCCGCGCCTGCAGCCGCTCCGCCAAGGGCCGCGCCACGACATCGTTGGAGCCGCCGGGCGGAAAGGGCACCACCACCCGCACCGGGCGGTTCGGCCAAGCCGGCTGCGCCCGGGCAAGGGCCGGGGCCGCGAGCAGCGCGGCCAGCAGGGGACGCCGGGTGAGCGGGCGCATGGGGTTCCTCCCAGGCGCGAGCCTCTCCGGCATGGCAGGGGCTGTCAATCGGCGCCGGCTGGCGCGTCGGCCGACGCCCTGGCCTTAGTCGTCGCGGTGGACTCGCTCCATGCGCTCGTGGCGCTCCTGCGCCTCGATCGAGAGGGTGGCGATCGGCCGGGCCTCGAGGCGGCGGAGGCCGATCGGCTCCCCGCTTTCCTCGCAATAGCCGTAGGTGCCGTTCTCGATCCGCTCCAGCGCCTGGTCGATCTTGGAAATGAGCTTGCGCGCCCGGTCACGGGTGCGGAGCTCGAGCGCGCGGTCGGTCTCGACGCTCGCCCGGTCGGTCAGGTCGGCCTCCGAGATGCCGCCGGCGGAGAGGCTCGCCAGCGTGTCCCCGGCTTCGCGCAGGAGGTCGAGCCGCCAGCGCCGCAGCTTCTGGCGGAAATACTCCTGTTGCCGTGGATTCATGAACTCTTCGTCGTCCGTAGGACGGTAATCGGGCGGGAGGGTGATCAGCATTGTCTGGACGGCCCCATTCCGCTTGGGGGCCCAGGCACGCCGCCCGGCCCCTTGATCGCGGCCGGACCATACAGGCGGGTCCGGTCGGAAGCCAAGGGGTTGCGATACCGCAAATTGCTGGCGGAAGGCGGTTTTCACGCAAAGGCCATAAGGTCATCCAGGCCGCGGCGTGCCAATTCCACCTGCGCGCGCAGAACGACGCCCTGAACCACCTCCCGCAACGTCGGGTCGGCCCCCTCCTCCCCCGACTCCACCAGGCGGCGCAACCGCGCCGGATCAGGTGGGGTGCCGCCGAGCATATCGCATTGCAGCGCCGTCAGTTCCGCCAGGATATCCGTGGCCCGGCGATGCGCCGCCGCATCCCGCTCGGCGCCCGAGCTGCCTTCCTGCAGGGCGAGCAGGCCGAGGCCCAGCGGGGCGATGCCGCCGGCCGCCGCCGCCTCCCGCGCCGCCTCGCCGCCCTCCGCGGCGGGGCGGAAGCCGCCCGCACCGGCCCGCGCCCTGCCACGCGCCGGCACGGCCGCGCCGATGCCGCCGAGCCTGCCGATCCCCTGCATCCCAGACCTCCTTCTGCCCATCGGGCGGCAAGGCCGGGTCCCTTGCCCGGCAAGCCTTGCCGGCCTTGCCCCCGCAGCGCCTGGCATGGCGGTTGCGAAGCCGGGAGCGATGTGACCGACGGGGTGCAGCGTGGCCGAAAAAACTTTCGCAAGGGCGAAGATCGCCTGTGTTGCCGTGCTGGCGCTGGCCTTCCTCCTGGCCGGGCCGGCGGCGGCGCAATCCGTCCGCATCAAGGACATCGCCGATGTCGAAGGGGTGCGGGACAACCAGCTCGTCGGCTACGGCCTCGTCGTTGGCCTCGCCGGCACCGGCGACCGGCTGCGCACGGCGATCTTCACCCGGCAGTCGCTGATCGGCATGCTGGAGCGGCTCGGCGTCAACACCCGCGACAACGAGGCGCGGCTCGACACCCGCAACGTCGCCGCGGTGATGGTGACGGCCAACCTGCCGGCCTTCGCCCGGCCGGGCAGTCGGATCGACATTGCCGTCTCGGCGCTCGGCGATGCGACCAACCTCCAGGGCGGCACGCTGGTGGTGACGCCGCTCCTCGGCGCCGATGGCGAGGTCTATGCGGTGGCGCAGGGCGCGGTCGCCACCGGCGCGGTCGCAGCACGCGGGGCGGCGACCAGCATCCAGCGCGGCGTGCCGACCAGCGCGCGCATCGCCTCCGGCGCCATCGTCGAGCGGGAGATCCCCTACAGCCTCGCCGGCCGGCCCAACATCCGCCTCTCGCTCCGCAACCCCGACAGGACCACGGCGAGGCGCATCGCCGCGGCCATCAACCAGTCGACCGGCAGCACATCGGCCGTGGCGACGGACCCGCGCACGGTGGCGGTGGCGATGGTCGGGCGGGACCCGGTCGGCTTCCTCGCCCAGGTCGAGCAGCTCCGCGTCGAGCCGGACCAGGTGGCGAAGGTCGTGATCGAGGAGGCTTCGGGCACCATCGTCATGGGGGCGAATGTGCGGGTCTCGACGGTCGCCATTGCCCAGGGGAACCTCACCATCCGCATCACCGAGACGCCACAGGTGACGCAGCCCAACCCCTTCGCCCAAGGGGAGACGGTGGTGGTGCCGCGCACGACCATCGAGGTGGACGACCAGGCGCAACGCCGCATCGGCCTGCTCTCGGGCGGCGTGTCGCTGCAGGAGCTGGTGCGGGGGCTGAACGCGCTCGGCGTCGGGCCGCGCGACCTGATCACCATCCTGCAATCGATCAAGGCAGCCGGTGCGCTCCAGGCCGAGATGGAGCTGCGCTAATGACGCCCATTGCGGCCCCGCCGGCGCTCCGCCGCGCCGCCCAGGCCTTCGAGGCCCAGGCGCTCGGCCAGCTGCTGCAGCCGATCTTCGCCACCCTGCCGAAGGGCCGCTTCGGTGGCGGGGCGGCGGAGGCGCAGTGGCAGCCCATGCTGGTCGACGAGATGGCGAAGGCCGCCAGCCGCTCCGGCCATGGCTTCGGCCTCGGCGATGCGGTGCTCAGGGAAATGCTGCGCTGGCAGGCCGCCGGCGCCCGAACGGAGGAGGCTCAACGATGATGGATGCCCTGCTGACCGCCGGCCAGCGCCTGGCCGAGGCGCTGCGCGCCGAGAACGAGGCGCTGGCGGCGCTCGACCTGCCCCGCGCGGCCGGCCTCGCCACCGCCAAGATGCAGGCGGCGGATGCCTTCGCCGCCGCCTTCGCCACCACGCGCAAGCTCGGCACGCGGGCGGAAGGGGAGCAGCGCGCTACCGCCTCCGACCTCACCCTGCGGCTGCAGCAGCTCGGCGAGGAGAACCGGCGGCTGCTGGAGCGCGCCATCGCCATCCAGTCGCGCGTGATCGAGACCATCGCCAGGGCGGCGCTGCCGCGCAGCGGCTCCGGCGCCTATGGCGCTGCCGGGCGGATGGCGACGGCGCGGCAGGCGCCGGCCATCGCGGTCACGACCCGCGCCTGAAGCACCGCCCGCCATCACCGGATCACGCCCTAGTGCCCTGATCCCGAGATCCGGCGGATGTCGCGCTCGGGCCACCAGCCCGTGCCGTCGGCGGCCTGCCTGTCCGCGAGGCGTGCGGGTCAACCCTCACGCCTCGCTTGCAGGACACCAAGCCTTCGGATTGCCGCGTGGTGGCGGCCTGCGGCGGTCGCGCGTCAGCCCTGCTTGGCGACCAGCGCCTTCACCTCGTCCATCGCCTCGGTGAAGCGGGTGTTGAGCAGGGCCAGCGCCTCGGTGTTCGACTTCTGGATGAGGTCGGCCACCTCTCGCATGTTGCCAACGGCCTTTTCATAGGCGCTCTTCAGCAGCTCGGTCTGGCGGGCCGCCTTGGCCTGGGGGCTCTCCTGGGTGGAGATGGCCTTCACCGCCTCGGTCATCTCCGACATGGCGGATTGGAGGATTTCCATATGCCGCCGGGCGACCGCCTGGGCGCCCTCGAGCGCGACGCGGTTGGCGGCGGAGAGCGCTTCGAGGTTGCGGCGCTGTGCGGCGGCGAGCGCCTCCATATCCGGCATGCCGGGCAGGCGGAAATCCGCCAGCATGCGCATGATGTCGGTATCCGGCTTGAATCCCATCGGGTCTGCCATGTCGTCCTCCGCCCTGTTTCGTGTACCGGAAGCTAAGGCCCGGCCCCATGGCCGGTCAAAGCATCGAGGCATCCGGTGCGCCGGTGGTGTCGCCCGGCTCCAGCCGCAACGCGCGGGCGACCTGTTCGGCACGGTCGAGCGCGCGATCGAGTGCCGCCATCGTCGCGCCGAGGTCAGCCGTGTCGTCCCGGACCCAGGCGCGGAGCGTCGCCAGCCAGACCGCCGTCAGCCCCTGCGCCCGGGCGAGGCCGGCGATCCCGCCGGAGCCGAGCCCTGCCGCCTCCAGCATCCAGGCCATGGAGCCCGGGAGCGCCGAGAGCAGCGCGAGCGCCAGCAGCGGGTCGGTCTTCAGGTCCTCGATGAGGCGGAGGATGCCGGCGCGGTGCGGCTGCAGCGCGTCCACCCGCCGCATGATGACGTCGAAGACCCGGTCGCGCGGGGTGTTGTCGTCCGGCGCGTCGGGCACCACCCCTTCCAGCACCGCCTGGTCGACCAGGCGGCCGTGCAGCATCAGCAGGTGGTGGGGGGTCGGGCAGCGCCGCCTGATCTCGGCCGGGGCGACGCCTGAGGCGGCGGCGACCCGCCGCATGGAAAGTCCGGCCCAGCCATGCGCGGCGACCACGCGCCAGAGGCCGGCGACCAACCGCGCCTCGGTATCCTGCATCTCGCTCATGGCGCTGAGTGTGGGGATGCCGGCGGCGGAAGGATAGGGGTCAGCCCGCCAGCTCGCGTGAACGCTCGGTGGCGGCGGCGATGGCGCGGGACATCAGCGCCGGCCAGGCCTCGCCCGCCATCAGCACCGCCAGCGCCCGTTCGGTCGTGCCCTTGGGGCTGGTGACGTTCTTCCGCAGTTGGGCGCTGTCCTCCGCGCTCGCCGCCAGCAGGGCGCCGGAGCCGGCGACGGTGGCCCGGGCCATCCGCCGGGCGAGCCCGGGCGGCAGCCCCTGCTCGATGGCGGCCGCTTCCATCAACTCGGCGAGGAGGAAGACATAGGCCGGGCCGCCGCCGGAGACGGCGGTGACCGGGTCGATCAGTCCCTCCTCCTCGACCCAGGCGGTCTCGCCGATGGCCGAGAGCAGCCGGTCGGCCAGCGCCCGCTGCCCCGCCTCGACGCCAGGGCCGGGAAAGGCGACGGTGAAGCCCTGGCGGACGGCGGCCGGGGTGTTCGGCATGGCGCGGACGATCCGCGCGCCCTCGCTGAGCAGGGCCCGCATGCCGCCGGTGCTGCGCCCGGCCATGATCGAGATGAACAGGGTTTCCGGCTCGGCCAGCGGCGCAAAGGCCGGCAGCGTCGCCGCCGCCTCCTGCGGCTTGATGGCGAGCACCACCGCGCCGGGGCGGAAGCCCCCCGGGATGGCAGCCGGGCTCTCCACCACCGTCACCCGCCCGGCGAAGGGTGCGGCGGCAGGGGCATGCGGCTCCACCACCACCGCATCGGTGAGGCCCCGCTCCAGCCAGCCGGCCAGCATGGCCCCACCCATCTTCCCGCAGCCGACCAGCAGCAGCGGGGGCAGCGCTTCGGCGCTCATGGCTTCCTCCCCCAAGCGAATCAGGGGGAGAAGCTGTCAGGCCTCGCCGACACAGTCCAGCATGGCGGCCTGCAGGGCATCCGTCGGGCTCTTCCCACCCCAGAGGACGAACTGGAAGGCCGGGAAGAATCGCTCGCACTCGGTCAGCGCGATGTCGACCATGTCCTCGAGGCTCTCGGCGCTCGCCCCCGGGGCGCCGCGCAGCAGCACGGAGTGGCGGAACACCGGCACCCCCTCCTCGGATTCGATGCCGAAATGCCCGATCCAGAGCTTCTCATTCGCCAGCGCCAGCAGCTCGAAGAGCTTGCCGCGGGCCTCCGGCGGCACCTTCATGTCGAAGGCACAGGAGAAGCTCATGGCGCTGATTTCAGCCGACCAGGAGAAATAGAGGCCGTAATCGCACCACTTGCCCGGCGCCTCGGCCGCCATCTCGCCATCCGAGCGGCGCTCGAAAGCCCACTCGTTGGCGGCGACGATCTGTTCGAGGACATCGAGGGGGTTGGTCGCATGCTCGCGCTCGAGGGCCAGCAAGCCTGACATCGCGCACCTCCTCACTGGTCTGCGGCGCTCCCGCCCACCCGATATCTTGGGTGAATCGGCTGGGCGGGACCACCAGGGCTAGGATACCCAGGGGGCAAACGCGCCTGCAAGCCCGACGGTTGCGCAGGCGTTGCGAGACCAGTCCGAAATCCCTCAGCCGCCGCCGATGGGCGGCGGGTTTTTCATCGTGCCGCTGATCGGCGGCGGCTCGCCCGACGCGCTGGGCGGCGTCTCGGTGTTGGGCGACGTCTCGCTGGGCATCGCCTCGGCCGGGGCCGGGGCCTCCGCGCCTCCGCCGAGCTGGGCCTCGAGGGCGGCGACGCGCGCCTCGAGCGCCTCCTGCGCCTCGCGGGCGCGGCGGGCCAGCTCCATCGCCGCGTCCAGTTCCTCCCGCTTCACCAGCTCCAGCCGCTGGACCATCTGGTCCACCTGGCTGCGCACCGCGGCCTCCACCTCGGTCCGCACCCCGGCCAGGGCCGAGAAGGCGCCGCCGGCCACCCCGGCGAGGTCGTCGAACATGCTGCCGCGCTTGCGGCCGCCGCTACCCGTATCGTCCATGGACCCGTTCCCCTTCACAGCCTGCGTTGCCGCGGCCTATACCCCCCGCCGCCCGGTGCCGCCATCTGGCGGGCCGGCCTTTGGGGATCGCGGAGATGTATCTCGTCACCGGCGGGGCCGGTTTCATCGGCTCCAACCTCGTCGCCGCGCTCTGTGACCGCGGGGCGGAGGTGATGGTGGCCGACCGGCTGCGCTCGGGCGAGAAATGGCGCAACCTCGCCAAGCACCCGATCGCCGGCATCCTGCCGCCGGAGGAGCTGGACCGGTTCCTGGCCTCGGCGCCGCCGCTCGCAGCCGTGCTGCATCTCGGCGCCATCAGCGCAACGACCGCGACGGATGGCGACCTGGTGGCGGCGACCAACCTCACCCTCTCCCTTCAGCTCTGGGATGTCTGCGCCGCGCGGGGCATCCCCTTCATCTACGCCTCCTCGGCGGCGACCTATGGCGACGGCTCGCTCGGCTTCGAGGACGATGCCTCGCCCGCGGCGCTGGCGCGGCTCCGCCCCCTCAATCTTTATGGCTGGTCGAAGCTCGCCTTCGACCGCCGCGTCGCCGACCTGCTGCGCCGCGGCCGGCCGGCGCCGCCGCAATGGGCGGGGCTGCGCTTCTTCAACGTCTATGGGCCGAACGAGGCGCACAAGGGGCGGATGGCGAGCGTCCTCTTTCACAAATACCAGCAGGTGATGCGGGGCGAGGCGGCGACGCTGTTCCGCTCCGACCGCACGGGCATCGCCGATGGCGAGCAGCAGCGAGACTTCGTCCATGTCGACGACTGCGTCGCGGTGATGCTCTGGCTGCTGGACAACCCGGGGGCCTCCGGCCTGTTCAACCTCGGCTCCGGCCGGGCGCGGAGCTTCCGCGCGCTGGTCGAGGCGATGTTCGCCGCGCTCGGGCGCGAGGCCGATATCCGCTACATCGACATGCCCGGGGATTTGCGCGGCAAGTACCAGTATTTCACCGAGGCGCCGCTGGACCGGCTGCGCGCCGCGGGCTTCAACGCCCAGATGACGCCGCTCGAGGAAGGGGTTCGCCGCACCGTGCAGGATTTCCTCACCCAGCCGGACCCGTATCGCTGATGCTCTTCGCCCTTCCCTTTCCGATCATCGACCCGGTGCTGGTGCAGATCGGGCCGCTCGCCATCCGCTGGTATGCGCTGGCCTATATCGCTGGCATCCTCGGCGGCTGGTGGCTGGCGCGGCGGCTGGTGGCGCTGCGGCCGGAGGTGGCGACGCGCCAGCAGATCGACGACTTCGTCACCTGGACGACGCTCGGCATCATCCTCGGCGGGCGGCTCGGCTATGTGCTGTTCTACCGGCCGGACCACTACCTCGCGCATCCCCTCGACATCCTCAAGGTTTGGGAAGGGGGCATGAGCTTCCATGGCGGGGCGCTTGGGGTGATCGTCGCCATCTTCCTGTTCTGTCGGCAGGAGCGGCTGGACCCGCTGGGATTCGCGGACCGGGTGACGGCGGTGGTGCCGATCGGCCTCTGCCTCGGCAGGCTGGCGAATTTCATCAATGCCGAGCTCTGGGGGCGAGTGAGCGACGTGCCCTGGGCCATGGTCTTCCCGACCGGCGGGCCGGAGCCGCGGCATCCGAGCCAACTCTACCAGGCGGGGATGGAGGGCGTGCTGCTCTTCATCCTGCTACAGGTGCTGGTGCACAACCCGGCAATCCGGGCGCGGCGGGGCTTCGTCGCCGGCGCCTTCCTCGCCGGCTACGGCGTGGCGCGCTTCGTCGGCGAGTTCTTCCGCCAGCCGGATGCCTTCCTCGGCTTCCTCTTCGCCGGCGCCACGATGGGTCAGCTGCTGTCGCTGCCGATGATCCTGGCCGGCGCCTTCCTCATGCTCCGGGCCAGGCCGCGGCAGGAGGCGGTGGCCTGAGCGCGTCCGATCGCCGGGAGCCGGAGGCGCGAGGCGTGGCGGGGCCGCGCCGGCAAACAGCCGTGCCGGAACGCCTCGACCGGTTCATGGGCCGCGCGGCGCAGGCTTATTACGCCGGGCGCGACCCCTTCGGCCGCGTCGGCGACTTCACCACGGCGCCGGAGATCTCGCAGGCCTTCGGCGAATGCCTCGGCCTTTGGGCCGCCGTAACCTGGCAGATGATGGGCGCGCCGGCGCCGCTGCGGCTGGTGGAGCTCGGCCCGGGGCGCGGGACGCTGATGGCGGATGCGCTCAGGGCCATCGGCGAGATGGTGCCGGCCTTCCGGGCGGCGGCGGAGGTCCACCTCGTCGAGACCTCGCCTTTGCTGCGTGCAGCGCAGGCGGCGCGGCTGCCGGGGGCCACTTGGCATGAGCGGGTGGAGGCGGTGCCGCCCGGCCCGGCCATCGTCATCGCCAACGAGTTCTTCGATGCCCTGCCGATCCGCCAATTCGTCCGGCGCGGGGAGGCCTGGCTCGAACGCTTCGTCGCGGCCGGCGGCTTCGTCGAGCAGCCGGCCGAGGCCCCCCCCGCCCTCCCGGGGACGGCGCCGGAGGGGGCCATCCATGAGCTCTCCGAGGCCAGCCTCGCCATCGCCCGGCATCTCGGCGAGCGGCTGCGCGACCAGGGCGGGGCGGCGCTGGTGCTCGATTACGGGCCGGCCGAGCCCGGCTTCGGCGACAGCCTCCAGGCCATGGAGGCGCATGGCCGGGCCGATCCGTTGGCCGAGCCGGGCAGCGTCGACATCACCGCCCATGTCCGCTTCCCCGCCCTGGCCGAGGCAGCGCGCGAGGCGGGCGCCGCCACGCATGGGCCGCTGCCGATGGGCCTCTTCCTCCAGCGGCTCGGGCTGATGAGCCGGGCGGCGATCCTCGCCCGGGCCAACCCGCGCCAAGCCGGGCTGCTGCTCTCGGGCGCCGAGCGGCTGGTGGCGCCGGAGGGGATGGGGCGGCTGTTCAAGGCGCTCTGCCTGTGTCATCCGGGGCTCGCCATTCCTCCGGGCTTCGAGCCAGCATGAGTTCCGCCGAATACCTGACCACCCCCGCGCTCGCCGCCGTCACCGGGCTGCGCCACGGCTTCTTCACCCGCCGCGGCGGCGTGTCGGAGGGGCCCTGGGCGGCGCTCAACTGCTCGCTCTCCGGCCAGGACGACCGCGAGCGGGTGCGGGAGAACCGCCGCCGCGCCGCCGATGCGCTCGGCCTGCCGCGGGAGGCGCTGCACGGGCTGACGCAGGTGCATGGCATCGCCGTCGCCGAGGTCGATGAGCGCCGCTGGCGCGAGGGCGAGGGGCCGCAGGCCGATGCCATGGTGACGCGGCGGCCGGGCGTTGCGCTCGGCATCGTCACCGCCGATTGCGCGCCCGTGCTCTTCGCCGAGCCGGAGGCTGGCGTCATCGGCGCCGCCCATGCCGGCTGGCGCGGGGCGGTGGATGGGGTGATCGAGGCGACGCTCGGCGCCATGGAGGCGCTCGGCGCGTGCCGGGCCCGCGTGGTGGCCGCGGTCGGCCCCTGCATCGGCCAGGCGAGCTACGAGGTGGGACCCGACCTGCGCGGCGCGGTGCTCGCCCGCGACCCCGGGGATGCGCGGCACTTCGCCCCGGGCCGGCGGGAGGATCGCTGGCAGTTCGACCTCGCCGGCTACTGCGCCGCCCGGCTCCGGGCCGCCGGAGTCGCGCTGGTGGAGACGGCCGGCGCGGACACGCTGGCCGACGAGCAGGCCTTCTTCAGCCATCGCCGGCGCACCCTGGCGGGGGGCGGACCCATTGGCCACCAGCTCTCCGCCATCAGCATGGCGGCCTGAGCCATGCCCTACCTGGTCCAGTTCTTCGTCCTTACGCTGCTCACCATCATGGTCGCCTGTGCGCTCCTCTAGGCTGCTGCTCATCCTTCCCCTGCTGCTCGGCGCCTGCGGCGACCTGCCCCAGCCCTTCCGCGGCCGCCCCGGCGCGGAGGCGCAGCGGCTGGCCGTGCCGCTCGCGGTCCGCCTCGCCGTGCCGCCGCCGACCGAGGCGCTGCTGAGCGACGAGGGGGCGAAGAGGCTCGCGGACAGCATGGCCGAGGCGCTGCAGGCGCAGGACATCCCGGCCGTCGCCACGCCGGCGCCGCTGCCGCTCGACTGGCGCGTCGACATCGCCGCCGAGCGGCAGGGCCAGGCGGTGCTGCCGCGGTTCCGCCTGGTCGATGCGGATGGCAAGGTGCAGGCGGCGAGCCAGGGCAACCCGGTGCCGCTGGCCCGCTGGGCGGAGCCGACGTCGGAGCTGTTCGCCGATGTGGCGACCCAGGCGGCGCCCAGCCTCAGCCGGTTGCTGCTGCAGGTCGAGGCGGCGCGGAAGTCGACCGATCCGGCCTCCATCGCCGGCGGGCCGCCGCGCATCCGCTTCGCCGGCGTGACGGGCGCCCCGGGCGACGGCAACCAGGCGCTTGCCGCGCGGATGCGGGAGTTCCTCGGCAATGAGGGCTTCGTCGTCCAGGATGCGGCGGACGGGGCGGGCTATGCGCTGCAGGGCGATGTCGTCGTCGCCCAGGCCGCGGCACCGGCGCAGCAGCGCGTCGAGATCCAGTGGATCGTCAGCCGGCGGGACGGCGAGGAGCTCGGCCGCGTCGTGCAGATCAACGAGGTGCCGACGGGGCGGCTGCGTGGCCTCTGGGGCGACATCGCCTATGCGGCGGCGGAGGAGGCGGCGCCGGGCGTGCGGACCGTCGTCGCCAACGCGCTGAGCCCGGCGCCGTCCACGGCCGAGCCGGCCGCCGCCCAGGCGCCGGTGCGCTGACGGCTACTGGCCGGCGATCCCGCGCATGGCATCGAAGCCGACCGAGAGCGCGCCGAGCTGGAGCTGGAGGTCGCCGCCCGCGGGACGCTTCGCCGCCGTCGCCGTCCCGATCACCGTCGCCATGACCGTCTGCGCGCCGCCCTGCGCATCGAGCCCGGCGACTGCGAAGCCGTAGGCGCCGTCCGGCAGGCGCTGGCCGGCGACATTCCTGCCGTCCCAGCGCCAGTCCTGCGCGGTGCTGCCAAGCTTCACCGTATCCTGCCGGAGCACGCGGCCGCCGGCATCGACGATGCGGACCACCGCCTGCTGCGCCGCGCCGGCGGCCGGCAGGCGTAGGGTGACGTTGCCGTCCTGCAGGCTGAGCCGGGCGCTCTCCACCTCCACCCGCGCGCCGATCAACGGCGCCGCGGCGGTGAGCTGGGCGCCCTGCTACAGGCCGATCAGCTTGGTCAGTCTGGCGTTCATCGCGATCTGCTGCTCGACGCCGGCGAAGGAGACGAGCTGGTTCGTCATCTCGTTCGTGTCCATGGCCTTGGTCGGGTCCTGGTTCTGCAGCTGCGTCGTCAGCAGGGTCAGGAAGGTGTTGAAGTCGCCGGCAAGGCCGGTGCTGCCCTTGGGGCCGGAGGCGGCGGTGCCGCCGCCCGTGCCGGTGGTGCCTTGGATGGTGCCGCTCATCGATAGTGCTCCGTCAGACTGCGATGTCGAGAAGGGAAAGGGCGCTGAGCCTGGCCTGGACCGGACCGGCGGCGGCAGGCGGCGCCCCTCCGGCCGGCCCGCCGGCCGGCTGGCCGCCCTGCTGCCGCGGCCGCTGCTCCCCCGGAGGTCCGCCATCGCCGCCGGAGAGGCCGAATTGCGCGCCCCCGCTGGCGACCGCGATGCCGGCCTGGGCCAGGCTGCGGTCCAGCTTCCAAGCGTCGCGCTGCAGCAGGGCAAGGGTTTCCGGCCGCTCGGCGAGAATCCGGACCGAGGCGCCCTCGCCGTCCGCGCCGCGCTCGATGCGGATCTCGACCCGGCCGAGGGCCCCCGGCTCCAGCGCCACGGTGAGGCGCGGCACCTGGCCCTGGCCGAGAGCCAGGGCGATCGTCACCTGCGCCACCTGCCGGACCGGGGGCGGCGGCGGGGCCGGGACGGCATTCTCGGCGGGGGCGGGGGAGGCAGGCGGCGGGCTCAGCCCGACCGGGACGGCCTGGAGCGGATCGGGCGCGGCGGGCTGCACCTTGGCCGGCTCGCCGGGAAGATGCGGCGCCGGGCTGGCCGAGACAGGGGCCGGCGCGCCGTGCCCGGGCATGGCCTGAGGCGGCTCGGACGCATCCCCGCCCTGCTCCCTGGCCGCCATCTGACCCATGGCGGCGGTGACGGCCATGGGCCGGTCGCGCGGGGGCTGCGGCCCCGCCCCGCCAAGCGGTGCGGCCAGGGCCGATGGCACCAGCGGCGGCGCCGGGCCTGGCGCGGCGGATGCCGGGAGCGGCGGCGCGGCTTCGGCCGGCAGCGCGGCCGCGGCACCGGGTTGCGGAGGGGACGCCTCGGTGCCTGCCATGGGGACCGGACGCGGCCTCGGCCCAGGGGCGCCGGGTATCCTGGCGCCGAAGGCTTCGGCCAACCGGGCCGGATCGGCCGGCGCCTCGCCCGGCAAACCCGCCGGCGCCGCTTCGGCGACAGGGCTATCCGCAGGCCCAGCCTCGCCGCCGGCCGGCAAGGAGCTGGCAGGGGCGGCGATCGATGCCTGGGGCAGCGAGGCCGGGCTGGACGCCGCCGTCATCGCGGGGGCTGGCACCGGCACGCCACCGGCCGGCAGCGCGGGCGAGGCTGGTGTGGCGTCCGTTGCGGCGGGTTGCGGCGAGGTATCGGCCTCCGCCGCCTTGTCGTCATCGGTCGGAGCTCCCTCCGCGGAGCCGGGCTCCGTCGTGGCGGAGGGGGGCGCCGGCAGGGTGCGCTTCCCGGTTGGTGCCGGGGCAGGCCTCGCCGCAGGACCCGATGGAGCCGAAACGCTGCTCGCCGCCATGGCGGGAGTGTCCGCGGCGACGGCCAGCGCCGGCGCGGTGCCTGGCGCGGCCGCCTCCGCCGGGTTCGGCCCGGCACGCAGCAGCATGGCAGCGAAATCCTCGGCGCCGGCCTCGGGAGGCCTGGCGGCGGGAGGCGGAGGCGTCGCCGTCATCGGCGGCAAGCGGGCGGTGGGGTCCATGGCGATCCGGTCCAGCGGCGAGCCCCCGCTGCGAAGCCCGGGCCAGCCCGCTGACCCCTGGCGCCGGCAAGCCTCGCCGCCCGACCGGCAAAGCCTGCCGGCCGCCCGGCAGGACCGGCTCGCCCAGGGCGCTCCGGCGCTGGCACGCCGCCTGCGATGCCCCCCGCGACGCAGGCCGGCCCCGCTCGTCGCGCGGCGCCCGCCCCCTTGGATGACGGAGGCCCGACCATGTCTCTCTTCGGCTCGCTCACCGCCGCCATCAGCGGCCTGACCTCGCAAAGCCGATCGCTCGGCAACATCTCGGACAACATCGCCAACAGCCAGACCATCGGCTACAAGCGGGTCGACACCAACTTCATCTCCTACATCACCTCGTCGAGCCAGACGAACAACCTGCCCGGGGCGACGATCGCCGCGCCCTCTTACACCAACACCGTGCAGGGCACGATCGAGCAGTCCGAGGATCCGCTCGCCATGGCGATCGGCGGCCAGGGCTTCTTCAGCGTGGCGCAGGCGAAGGGCGCGGCGAACGGGCTGCCGCTCTTCGACGAACGGCAATTCTTCACCCGCGCCGGCGACTTCACCTGCGATTCGGACGGCTACCTCAAGAACGGCTCCGGCTACTACCTGAAGGGCTGGCCGGTCGATGCCGCCGGCAACCCGGACCGCACCAGCATCGAGCCGATCCGGGTGAACCAGCAGGTCTTCAACCCGATCGCCACCAAGCAGATCGAGCTCGCGGCGAACCTGCCCGCAACGCCGCCCGCCAAGCCGATCGAGACCCAGGTGCAGCTCTACGACACGCTCGGCAAGCTGCACACCGTGAGGCTCATCTTCTCCTCGACCACGTCCAACCAGTGGGACCTGAAGGTCGACGTACCGGACGACAAGGTCTCGAGCGACCGCGGCAGCATCGGATTGCTCTTCGGCAAGAGTGCGTCGCCGGCCGCCCCCGACGGCACGATCGGCGGCTTCGCCGCGCCGACGCCGCCCGCGACCTCCGGCACCATCACGCCGCCGACGGCGGGGGTCACGGGCGATCCGGCCGCCTTCACCTTTATGGCCGATTTCGGCCAGGGACCGCAGACCGTCTCGCTCTCGCTCGGGCAAATCGGCAAGGCGCTGGGCCTCACCCAGTACGACGCCGAGTTCAGCGTGCGCAACTCGGCGCAGGACGGCGTGCCGCTCGGCGCCTTCTCCTCGCTCAGCATGCGCACCAACGGCGACGTCGCCGTGAACTACGACAACGGCCAGAGCCGCGTCATCGCCCGCGTGCCGCTCGTCGCCTTCAACGACCCGGACAAGCTGCAGCGCCTCGACGGCCAGGCCTTCATGCGCACGCCGGAATCGGGCGAGGCGCGGGTGACGGATGCGGCCTCCAACGGCGTCGGCAAGCTCGTCGTCGGCTCGATCGAGCGCTCGAATGTCGACATCGCCGGCGAGTTCAGCAAGCTGATCGTGGCGCAGCGCGCCTACACGGCCAACACCAAGGTCGTCACCGCGACGGACGAGCTGCTGCAGGACACCATCAACATGCGGCGCTGAGGCGGGGGCTGACCGATGAGCCTCGACCTTGCCCTCGGCATCGCCCGGAGCGGCCTCGCAGCGGTGCAGCGCGGGCTGGCGCAGGCCTCGCAGAACGTCGCCAATGCGGGGACGGCGGGCTATGTCCGCAAGACCGTCGAGCAGCAGTCGCTGGTCGTCGGCGCCATGCCGGCCGGGGTGCGCAGCGGCGAGGCGCAGCGGGCGGTCGACCTCGCCTTGCTCGGCCGGCTCGACCAGAGCCGCGGCGTGGCTGCTGCCGCCACCCTGCGCGAGGCCTTGCTGGCCGGCATCGAGCAGGCGCATGGCGCGACCGGCGCCGGGGCGACGCTCGGCGACGCGGTGGCGGCGCTGGTCCCCGCCTTCACCGCGCTGCGCGGGGCGCCTTCCGATGCCGGGCAGCAGCGCGCGGCGCTCGGCGCCGCCGGCACCGTCGCCGAGCGGCTGAACGACGTCTCGGCGGCGATCGGCGCGGCGCGGCAGCAGGTGCAGGACGGCATCGTCGCCGAGGTCGCCGCGGCCAATGTGGCGCTGAGGCAGATCGCGGGCCTCACCCTCCAGATCAGGTCGGGCACCGGCGGCGACCGGGCCGGCCTCGAGGACCAGCGCGACCGGGCGATCGTCACCCTCTCCGGGAGCCTGGAGCTCCAGGCCGTCCGCAAGCCGGATGGCGACCTGCTGGTCATCGCCCGCGGCGGACTGGTGCTGCCGCTCGACCCGGGCCGGGACGTGCTGGCGACGGCGCCCGCCACCATCGCGTCGGGGGCCTTCCATGGCGGTGGTGGGACGCTGCCCGGCGTTACGCTCAACGGGCTCGACGTCACCGGCCAGATCGCCGGCGGCCGGCTCGGCGAGTACGTGGCGATGCGCGACCGCACTGTGCCGCGCTACCAGGCGGAGACGGATCTCCTCGCCGCCACCCTCGCCAGCCGCTTCGACCGGCTGGGGCTGACGCTCTTCACCGACCAGGACGGGCAGCACGGTGCCCGACACCAGCCTGCCCTATGCCGGCAGCGCGCAGGTCGGCTTCGCCGGGCGCATCTGGCTCGGCAGCGCGGTCGCGGCCGATCCCAGCCTGCTGCGCGACGGCACCCATTCGGTGGCGCCGAGCCCCGGCGGGCCGGATGGCTTCGTCCGCAACCCGCCAGGCGGGCCGGCCGGCTTCACCGCCATGCTCGACCGGGTGCTCGATTTCGGCCTCGGCGCCGAGGCCTCCAAGGGCAATCCCTGGCCGCCGATCGCCGGCGCCGGGCTCGGGCCGGACGGGACGCTCGCCTCGCCCCTCCGGCCGGCGGCCCGGATCGCCGACTATGCCAGCGCCGTCACCACCGCCCAGCTCGCCGACCGCGCCGCGGCGACCGAGGCGAAGGCCCAGGCGACGAGCCTGGTGCGCGCCCTGACCGACCGCCTCGCCGCCGGCTCGGGCGTCGATGCCGAGATGGCGGGGATGGTGACCTTGCAGAACACCTACGCGGCCAATGCCAAGGTGATCGGCACCTTGCAGGCCATGTGGGATGCGCTGCTCGGCGCGATGCGCTGACGGGAGGGAGCGGCATGGCGGGGATCGACATCATCGGGCAGCTCAACGGCGATGCGGCGGCGCTGCGGGCGCGGCTGGCGACGCTGACGCGGCAGCAGGCGACCGGCTTCAGGAGCCAGCAGCCAGGCGATCTCGGCGCGCAGCTGCCCCGGTCCGTCTCGCTGCGGGCCGAGATCGTGCGGCGCGACACCTATGGCACGCAGATCGGCTAGGCGCTGTCGCGCACCGCGGCGACGCAGCAGGCGCTCGGCCGCCTCGCCAAGATCGCCCGGCAATTCGGCTCCAACGTCGCGGTGAAGCTCGACGCGAACAATCCGGGCGTGCTGCCGCTCTATGCCAGCCAGGCGCGGCAGGCGCTGGTCGAGGTCGGGCAAGTGCTGAACGCGCGGCAGGGCGGCGAATACCTGTTCGGCGGCAGCGACTTCGCCAACCCGCCGGTACCCGACCCGGACGGCTTGCCGAGCAGCGGCTTGGCGGCACAGATCGCGGGCGCCATCGGCACGCTCGGCGGCGGCAACGCGGCGGCGGTCGCGGCGGCGACCAGGGCGGCGGCGCTCGACGACAGCGCCGGCGTCACCCCCTTCTCCGCCTTCGTCAGCGACCCGCCGCGGGGCGGCGGCGAGCCGCGGCGGACCCTGGTCTCGGCCGATGGCACGGCGACGCCGGTCGGCCTCTTCGCCAACCGCAACGCGGCGGCGAGCTCGGCCGGCGAGACCACCGGCTCCTGGGCGCGGGACCTGGTGCGGGGCCTGGCCAGCATCGCCGCCCTGACCCCGGCGCAGGCCGCCTCGCCGGACGACTTCAAGGCGCTGGCCGACACCATCCGCAACGGGTTGCAGAGCGCCGCCAACGCGCTTGCCGACGAGCAGGGGGCGCTCGGCCAGACCGAGCAGCAGCTCACCGGCATGCAGGCGCGGCATGCCGAGATGCGCGACGCCCTGAAGGTGCAGCTCGCCGACATCGAGGAGGTGGACATGGCCGATGTGCTGACCCGGCTCCAGGCGACGCAGATCGCGCTCGAGGCCAGCTACAGGGCCATCGGCACCATCGGGTCCCTCAGCCTGGTGAGCTATTTGCGGTGATCGTCCGCGCCGGTTTCAGTCCGCGTTAAGCGACGCATGCGACCATCCGCCAACTCTCCGCCACGCGGAGCCGAAAGGAACAAGAATGTCCACGCTGGTGCTCGAATTGCGGCAGGGCGACATGATGGTCGTCAACGGCGCGCCGATCCGCTTCCGCAACCGCACGCGGATCGAGCTGGCGGCCAAGGCGCGCTTCCTCTTCGGCAAGCAGATCATGCCGCCGGAAGCCGCGACGACGCCGGCGCGCCGCATCTACTTCGCCCTGCAGACGGCCTATATCGGCACGGATGACGAGCGGGCCGGCGGCCTGCAGGCGGCGCGCGGGCTGATCGGCGAATTCCAGCACGCGACCACCTCGGCGCTGGCGCGGGACATGCTGGGCCAGGCGCTGGCCCTCGCCGAAGCGGATGACTGCTACCAGGCGCTGAAGCTGGCGCGGCGGGTGATGCGGCATGAGGAGGAGGTGCTTGGCCTCGCCCCGCTCGCCCCGGCCCGGCCGCCGGCTCATGGCGAGGGACGGACGACGCTGACGCTGCGGGCCAGCTAGCTTGATCGTTGCGGCTGCGCGGCCGCCTGCTGCGGCGTGGCGGCGGGCCCCGGCGCCGCCTGGGCACCGGAATGCTCCCGCCGACCGCGGCGCTGGGCGGCGTGATA
The DNA here is from genome assembly GCF_059504005.1 of Belnapia sp. NCBI lineage: Bacteria > Pseudomonadati > Pseudomonadota > Alphaproteobacteria > Acetobacterales > Roseomonadaceae > Belnapia > Belnapia sp. Next base: position 53,188 of record NZ_JCACHU010000010.1, read on the forward strand.
GGCGTCCAGCTCCCGCTGGGTCGGCAGGGTGGCGGCGACGGCGCCGGAGCGGTCGCGGAACTCCATCACCACGATGCCGAGGGCGGGGTCGATCCGCAGGCTCGGATTGGGATGCACGGCCGGCAACGGGTCCCGCGGGGCGGCCGGGGCGCCTACCGACGGGCGGGCAGGAAGGGGGTCCGTGCCTCGGCTGGCGATCGGGGGGATGGCGCTCGGCAGGATCATGGCGACTGAGACGCGACATGGCGCAGCGCAGGTGAATCGGGCGTTAAGAGGCATCCCGGAAGGCGCGGCACCCGCCGGCATGCGCCGGGGCAGGGCGCGGGGCGGACCCCGCCGGCCGGGCCTGGCGCCCGGGCGCTCGCCGTGCCGGTGTGGCCTATTCGCGGCGCAGGATGCCGTCGACCAGCCGGTCGGCCCAGGGGCGGGACTGGAAGGCCTCGCGCAGCGCCGCCTCGGAATAGTCCTCGCGCAGCCATTCGAGGAAGGGCTTGCCCTCCCGCCCATGGGCGGCGGCATAGGCGAGGAAGAAGGCGTCCAGGATGCCGGTGCGGCCCTGCCGGACATGGCCGTGCCGGAGGGAGAGCTGCGCCAGCGCCTCCGCCGGCGGCCGCCCCTGCAGCAGCAGCCAGAGCCCGGCGGCGAGGCCGGTGCGGTCGGCGCCCGACTTGCAGTGCAGCAGCGCCGGCTCCTGCATGGTGCGGAAGGTCTCGGCGAGGCGGAGGATGCGGTCCTTGTGCGGCGCGCCGCGGCTCTCGAAGGGCGCGTCGATATGGACAAGGCCGAGTTCCGCCGCCGCCGCCCGGCCCAGCCGGTCGGAGCCGCAGCCCGTGCGCTCGCCGCGCAGGTTGATCACCGTCCTGAGGCCGAAGCGGCGCGCGGCGGCCCGCAGCTGCCAGGGCATCGGATGGTTAGAGCGGTAGAGCCGCCCGGCCTCCACCACCCCCCAGTTCCGCCAGCCGAGGCGCAGCAGGGCGTGGTCCACGAACAGGCTGTTGAGCCAGAGCGGCGCGGTGTCGGAGGCGGGCATGGCGAGCGGTATGCGGCCCCGCGCGGCGGATGACCAGGGGGAACGCCCAGCCGCGGGGCGGCGTTGTGGCCGCTCATCACCTGACAATGGGGGACGCCATGTCATCGAAGGCCCATCTGCCGCCGGTTCCGCCGGCCAATCGCAGCCCGCACGGCCCCGGCGCCCAGAGCCCCGAGGGCGATATGGGCGCTCAGACCGCCGAGGCGGTGAAGTCCAGCCGCGACCGCAACCTCGGCCAACAGGGCCGGCAGGGCGACATCAAGCAGAACACCACCCACCAGGGCTACCAGCAGGACCGGTAGCCCCGGCGAGGCGCCGCCTCAGTCCATCCGGGCGCCGGAGATGCGGACCATCTCCTTGAGCATCGGCCGCTGGCTGGCGGCGTGCCTCACCGCATCCTCCGGCGTGCTCCAGACGCAGCGGGCGCCCGTCTGCTCGAAGCGCCGCTGCATGGCGGGGTCCTCCGCCACCTCCTTCATCGCCGCGTTCACCCGCTCGACGATGGGCCGGGGCATCCCCGCCGGGCCGACCCAGGCGCACCAGGAGGTAACGGTGAAGTCGGGGATGCCGGCCTCCCCCATGGTCGGGACGTTCGGCAGGGAGGGCCAGCGCGCCGGGCTGGTCACGGCGAAGGCCTTGATCCGGCCTTCCTGGATCACCGGCATGTAGCTGGCGAGGTTGTCGATGGCGAAGGTCAGGTCGCCCGCCAGCATGGCCGGGATGATCTGCGCCGCGCCGCGGAAGGGGACGTGCTGGCCGTCGATCTTCTGCCGGTCGCAGAACATGCTGCCGCAGAGATGCGCGGTGGTCCCGACGCCCGGGCTGCCGAAGGAGACGCCGTTCGGCCGCACGCGGGCCCATTCGACAAATTCGCGGGCGTTGTTCGCCGGGCAGAACTGGGCCGGCGCCACCAGCACGTTCGGCAGCTCCCAATGCATGGAGATGACCGAGAAGTCCCGCTCCGGGTCGAAGGGCAGGCGGGAGTAGAGGAACTGCGCGATCGAGAGGTTGGCGATGGTCGCCGGCCCCTGGGTGTAGCCGTCGGGCGCCGCCTTGGCGATAGCGTCCATGCCGATATTGCCGCCGGCGCCGGGGCGGTTCTCCAGCACGTAGTTCTGGCCGAGCTTCTGGCCGAGCTGCTCGCAGAGCAGGCGCGCCAGCACATCGGTCGAGCCGCCGGGCGGCCAGGGAATGACCGCGCGGATCGGCCGGTTCGGCCAGTCACCGGTGGATTGGGCGCCGGCGGACTGGGCGAGGGCGGGCGCGGCGAGCAGGCTCGGTGCGCCCGCGAGCAGGGCGCGGCGGCGGATCATGGCGGTTCTCTCCCGGCGGGTGTCTGATACACCCGCAGCATGGCCTCCGCGTTGCCGCCGGGAAAGATGCCCCATGCTGATCTTCGAGACCGTCATCGGGCTCCTGCTCGCGGGCGCCCTGCTGGCCATGCTGGCGAAGCGGCTCCGCGCGCCCTATCCAGCGCTGCTGGCCCTGGCCGGGACCGGCGGCGCGCTGGTGCCGGGCCTGCCGCAGGTGACGCTCGATCCGGAGCTGGCGCTCGCCCTCTTCGTCGCGCCCACCCTGCTGGATGCGGCCTATGACGCCTCGCCGCGCGACCTCAGGGCCAATTGGCGGGCGGTCGGCGGGCTGGTCCTGGTCTGCGTGCTCTGCACCGCCTTCGCCGTCGCCTGGGTGGCACGGCTGATCGAGCCGGGGCTGCCCTGGGCGGCGGCCATCGCCCTCGGGGCCATCGTGGCGCCGCCGGATGCCTCGGCCGCGGCGGCGGTGCTGCGCCAGCTCCGCCCGCCGCACCGGGTGCTGGTGATCCTCGAGGGGGAGAGCCTGCTCAACGACGCGACGGCGCTGCTGCTGTTCCGCGTCGCGGTCGGGGCGGCCATGGGCAGGGCGGTCAGCGGGTGGGAGGTGGTGCCGCTGCTGCTGCTGACCTGCTGCGGCGGCGCGCTGTTCGGCATCGCCGCGGCCTGGCTCTGGCTCCGGCTGGAGATCCACCGGCACGACATCGCCATCTCCGTGCTGGTGCAGTTCCTCGGCACCTTCGCGGTCTGGCTGCTGGCGGAGCGGCTGGGGCTCTCGGCCATCATCACCATGGTGGCCTATGCGATGACCATCGCCCGCACCGTTCCCTCCCTTATCGGCGGGCGGGAGAGGATTGCCAGCTACGCGGTCTGGGAGGTGGCGGTCTTCGCCCTCAACATCCTGGCCTTCATCCTGATCGGGCTGCAGCTGCGCGGCATTCTGGAGCGGCTGGGCGGCTGGCAGTGGCGGGACGCCGCCTTCGCCGCCGCCGCCTGCGCCGTCGTCATCTTCATGCGCTTCGCCTGGGTGATGGGCTATGTCGGCATCGCCCGGCTCGGCAGGACGACCGAGCGCTCGCCGACCGTGAAAGGAGGCCTCGTCATCGCCTGGTGCGGCATGCGGGGGATCGTCACCCTGGCGGCGGCGCTGGCCCTGCCGGAGGGCTTCCCCTACCGCGACCTGATCCTGCTGACCGCCTTCTCGGTCACGGTCGTGACCCTGGTGCTGCAGGGGCTCAGCCTGGGCTGGCTGCTGGAGCGGCTGCGCCTGCCGGACGATAGCGGGGTGGAGCGGGAGGTGGCGCTGGCCCGGCAGGCAACGGCGCAGGCGGCGCTCGAGGTGCTGCGCTCGGCGCCCCGGGGCAGGGCGGCGGAGGTGCTGGAGCGGGAATACGTCGCCCGGCTGCGGCCGGTGGCGGGCGACGGCGAGGACCTCTCGGGCCTGCAGCGCCAAGCGGTGGCGGCGCAGCGCCGGGTGCTCCAGGCGCTGCGCTCGCATGGCACGATCGGCGATGACGCCTTTCACGTCATCGAGGAGGAGATCGACCTGCTCGACCTCACCGCCGACCCGCGCATCCGGGCCCTGAAGGCCTCCACCTGAAGGCCCTGGCCGATGGCTGAACCGGTCAGCAATCCAGGACGAGATTGCCGATATAGGCCCCCTTCTCCACCGCATCCTGCGCCGCGGCGCAATCGGCGAGCGGGGCATGGGCGGCGACCGCATGGCGGATGAGGCCGCGCTCCAGCCAGGGGGTCAGGGCGCCGATGGCGGTGGCCCGCTGGGCCGGCGTCAGCTCGTAGACGATGAAGAAGCGCAGCGCGATGCCGCGCATGATGGCGGCGCCGAAATTCACCGTGGCATCGGCCCCGTTCGCGCCATAGACGGCGCAGACCCCGCCCGGCGCCATGAGGCGCGGCAGCAGCGCGGCGCCGCTGGTGACATCGACCTCGACCACCCGGTCGACGCCGGCACCGCCGCTTAGCGCCAGGACGCGGTCGGCGACATCCTCGTTGCGGTAGTTGACCGTCTGGTCGGCGCCGGCGGCCATGGCGTGGGCCGCCTTCGCCTCGCCGCTGACCGTGGCGATGACCTGCGCCGCGCCCAGCAGCCGGGCGAACTGGATGGCGTAGTGCCCGACCGAGCCGGCCCCGCCGGTGACCAGCACCCTCTGGCCGGTGACGCCGCCATCGGTCAGCAAGGCGTGCAGCGCGGTCAGCGCCGGGATGCCGAGGCAGGCGCCCTCGGCGAAGCTGGTGCCTTCCGGCAGCGGCACGGCCTGCTCGGAGGGCAGGGCGATATGCTCCGCCGCCGTGCCGAGGGCGCGCTTCCACTGCCCGTTCCAGATCCAGACCCGCTGGCCGATGCGCTGGCGCGGCACCCCCTCCCCCACCGCCTCGACATGGCCGGCGCCGTCGCTGTGCGGGACGACGCGGGGGAAGGCCATCGGCCGGCCGCGGCCGCTGCGGCTCTTCCAATCCGACGGGTTCACGCCCGAGGCGGCCAGGCGGACCAGCACCTCGCCCGGGCCGGGGCTCGGCGTCGGCAGCTCGCCATAGGTCAGGACCTCGCCGGCCGGGCCTTGCCGGTCGTACCAGACTGCGCGCATCGGGCGTCTCCTCAAGCTTCCGTCGCAGCCTGGACCGGGGCGGCGGGGCGCGGCAATCGGCCGCTCAGGGCCATTTCGCTTCCGGCGGCAGGGACATGAGGATCGCCTCCACATTCCCGCCCGTCTTCAGCCCGAAGAGCGTGCCGCGGTCGTGGAGCAGGTTGAACTCCACATAGCGGCCGCGGCGGACCAGCTGGTGCTCGCGCTCCGCCTCGGTCCAGGGCTCGCGCATCCGGTGGCGGATGATGGCGGGGTAGCTCTCGAGGAAGGCGAGGCCGACATCCTTGACAAACTCGAAGTCGCGGTCGGCCCCATGCCCCGGCGTCCGGTCGCCGAGCCAGTCGAAGAAGATGCCGCCGAGGCCGCGATGCTCGCCCCGGTGGGGCAGCCAGAAATACTCGTCGCACCATGCCTTGAAGCGCGGGTACCAGGCGGGGTCGTGGCGGTCGCAGGCGGCCTTGTAGGCGGCGTGGAAGCGGGCCGCATCCTCCTGCGACTCCGGGGCGTCGAGCGCCATCGGGGTGAGGTCGCCCCCGCCGCCGAACCAGGCGCGGGAGGTCGAGAGGAAGCGGGTGTTCATATGCGCTGCCGGCACGCGGGGGCTGCGCAGATGGGCGACGAGGGAGATGCCGGTGGCGAAGAAGCGCGGGTCCTCCTCCGCGCCCGGGATCTGCTTGCGGAACTCCGGCGAGAATTCGCCATGGACGGTAGAGCAGTTCACCCCGACCTTCTCGAAGACCCGCCCCTTCATCACGGCCATCACCCCGCCGCCGCCGCCCTCCCGCGTCCATGCGGTGCGCTCGAAGCGGCCGGGCGGGAGGCCGGCATGCGGGCCGGTGTCGCACTCCTCCTCGATCGATTCGAAGGCTGCGCAGATCCGGTCGCGCAGGCTCTCGAACCAGAGCCGGGCCGGCTCTGCGAGGCGGTGCGTGGCCGGGTCCTGACCGGGTGGCGGGGTTTCTGTCACCGATTTCCTCTCCTTGGCGCCGCCGGGGCGTAACAATAGCCGGATGATTGCCTCCCCGGCGGATTGCCACTCTGCATAGCGTACCTTTATATGCGGCGCAGCGCGTCAGGACGCATGATCCAAGCCTGGTGGATCCCGTGCGACCCGGCCGCGGCAATCGCATTCGGCCCTCCCCTCCCGCCCCGGGAGCGGGAGAGCGCCGCGATCAAGGACGATGAGGCATGGCCAATAGCATGGCGCAAGCGGCGCCGCAGGACGGCGGGACCCGCCGGGACTTCCTGTACCTCGTGACAGGTTCCTTCGCGGCGGTCGGCGTCGGCGCGATCGCCTGGCCGTTCATCAGCTCGATGAACCCGGCGCGCGACACGCTGGCCGTCTCCACCACCGATGTCGACCTGAAACCGATCGCCGCCGGTTCCGCCATCACGGTGGTCTGGCGCGGCAAGCCGGTCTTCGTCCGGAGCCGGACCGAGGAGGAGATCAAGTCGGCCCGCGCCACGCCCCTGTCCGAATTGCGCGACCCGCAGCCGGACCAGGTACGCGTCAAGAAAGATCAATGGCTGGTGGTCGTGGGTATCTGTACCCATCTGGGATGCATTCCGCTCGGGCAGAAACCGACCGACGAGCGCGGCCCCTTCGGCGGCTGGTTCTGCCCCTGCCACGGCAGTGCCTACGACACCTCGGGCCGCATCCGTCAGGGGCCGGCGCCTCTGAACTTGGCAGTCCCGACTTACGCCTTCACCTCCGATACGCAGATCCGGATCGGCTGAGGAGCCCACCCATGGCCATTGGCCTTCATAAGAGCGACTTCAAGAACCCGGTCATCCGCTGGGTCGATGCCCGCCTGCCCATCTTCACGATGGTGCAGAAGGAGTACGGGACGTTCCCGACGCCCCGTAACTTCAACTACTTTTGGAATTTCGGCGCGCTGGCCATGATCAACCTGCTGATCATGATGGCCACCGGCATCTTCCTGGCGATGAACTACACCGCCCATACGGGCCTCGCCTTCGATAGCGTCGAGCGCATCATGCGCGACGTGAACTACGGCTGGCTGCTTCGCTACGCGCATGCGAACGGCGCCAGCATGTTCTTCATCGTGGTCTACATCCACATCTTCCGGAACTTGTACTACGGGTCCTACAAGGCGCCGCGCGAGCTGCTCTTCATGCTCGGCGTGGTCATCTTCCTGCTGATGATGGCGACGGCCTTCATGGGCTACGTGCTGCCCTGGGGCCAGATGTCCTTTTGGGGTGCCACCGTCATCACCAACCTGTTCAGCGCCTTCCCCCTGGTCGGGGAGAGCATCGTCACCTGGCTCTGGGGCGGCTTCAGCGTCGACAACCCGACGCTCAACCGCTTCTACAGCCTGCACTACCTGATGCCCTTCCTGATCCTCGGCGTCGTCTTCCTGCATGTGGCGACGCTGCACATCACCGGCTCGAACAACCCGCTCGGGATCGACCCGAAGGGGCCGCAGGACACGGTGCCGTTCCACCCGTACTACACGGCGAAGGACAGCGTCGGCCTCGTCGTCTACTTCATCGTCTTCGCGGTGCTGGTCTTCTTCTTCCCGAACGTGCTGGGCCATGCGGACAACTACATCCCCGCCAACCCGCTGGTGACGCCGCCGCACATCGTGCCGGAGTGGTACTTCCTGCCCTTCTACGCGATCTTGCGCGCGGTGCCGGACAAGCTCGGCGGCGTGCTGCTGATGTTCGGCTCCATCGCCATCCTCTTCGTGCTGCCCTGGCTCGACACCTCGCCGGTGCGCTCCATGCGGTTCCGCCCGCTGGCGCGGCCCTTTTTCATCGCCTGGTGCGCCTCGTTCCTGGTGCTGCTCTATGTCGGCGGCAAGCCGCCGGAGGAGCCCTATGTCACCATCGCCCGGGTCTGCACGGCCTACTACTTCCTGTACTTCCTGGTGATCCTGCCGCTGCTCGGGCGGCTGGAGCGGCCGCTGCCGCTGCCGGAGAGCATCGCCCGCCCGGTGCTGCGCGGCGGTGGCCCGCTGCCGGCCGGCGCCATGAGCAAGCCGATGGAGAAGGCCTGACATGCCCGCTTTCCCAAGCCTCAAGGCGCTGGTCCTCGGCCTCGGGCTGATCGCGGGGGCGACGCCTGCCCTCGCCGCCGGCGGCGCGATCGAGGTGCCGAACACCCGCTTCTCCTTCGACGGGCTGTTCGGGCATTTCGACCGCGCCTCGGCGCAGCGCGGCTTCCAGGTCTATAAGGAGGTCTGCTCGTCCTGCCATTCCATGCACCTGCTCTCCTACCGCAACCTGCGCCAGCTCGGCCTGTCGGAGACCGAGGTGGCGGGCATCGCGGCGACGGTGCAGGTGATGGACGGACCGAATGACGAGGGCCAGATGGTGGAGCGGCCGGGCCGCGCCTCCGACCGGTTCAAGAGCCCCTTCCCCAACGAGCAGGCGGCGCGGGCGGCCAATAACGGCGCCCTGCCCCCCGACCTCTCGGTTATCACCAAGGCGCGCGAGGGCGGGGCGGACTACATCCATGCCCTTCTGGTCGGCTACGAGGACCCGCCGGCCGGCATGCAGATCGCCAACGGCATGTACTACAACAAGTACTTCGTCGGCCATCAGATCGCCATGCCGGCACCGCTCAACTCCGAAGGCCAGGTCGAGTACCATGACGGCACCAAGGCGACCGTGGACCAGATGGTGACGGATGTGACGCAGTTCCTGACCTGGGCGGCCGAGCCGGAGCTCGAGGAAAGGAAGGCGCTGGGGGTGAAGATCGTCCTCTTCCTCACCGTCCTCGGCGGCCTCGCCTATGCGGTGAAGCGCAAGGTCTGGGCCGACGTGCATTGAACCCCGGCCCTGGCCGGGGCTGAGGCAAGGGCCGCCCTCGGGCGGCCCTCTGCAATTCAGCGGGCCGGGGCGGCCAGGTCCGGCGGCGGCAGGGCGGTGCCGCGTTGGATGCGGCTGCTTTCCATCGGCGACGTCACCGCGCTGCAGGCGCCGAGCAGGAGAAGGAGGCAGGCGAGGTGGGCGGTCATGCGGCTACTCCGGTCGGCGTGATGCCGCCGAGCATGGCCCGCCGCGCGCCGCCCGGCCATCGCCCGCGGTTGATCACGGGGCAAGCCCCGGCCTAAAGCCGCTCATCTTTCGGAGATGCACCCATGCCCGACATGATCGAACCCGTCATCGGCCTCATCGGCGGCTCCGGCCTCTACGACATCGACGGGCTGGAGGAGCGCGAGTGGCGCCGGGTGGAGACGCCCTGGGGCGACCCGTCGGACGAGCTGCTCTTCGGCCGGCTGGCCGGCGTCCGCTGCGTCTTCCTCCCCCGGCACGGGCGGGGGCATCCGACGCCGCCCTCGGCGCTGAACTACCGCGCCAATATCGATGCGCTGAAGCGCTCCGGCGTCACTGAGATCCTCTCGCTCTCGGCCGTCGGCTCGCTCAGGGAGGACCTGCCGCCCGGGCATTTCGTCATCGTCGACCAGTTCATCGACCGCACCTTCGCGCGCGAGAAGAGCTTCTTCGACACCGGCTGCGTCGCCCATGTCTCGGTTGCCGAGCCGGTCTGTCCGCGGCTCGGCGATACGCTGGAGGGCGCGGCGCGTGACCTCGGCCTGCCGGTCACGCGGGGCGGGACCTATCTCGTCATGGAGGGGCCGCAATTCAGCACCAAGGCGGAGAGCCTGCTCTACCGGTCCTGGGGCTGCAGCGTCATCGGCATGACCAACATGCCGGAGGCGAAGCTCGCCCGCGAGGCGGAGCTCTGCTACGCGACCGTCGCCATGGTGACGGATTTCGACTGCTGGCACCCGGACCATGACCATGTGACGGTCGACCAGGTGGTGAAGGTGCTCCTCGGGAATGCGGACAGGGCGCGGGCGCTGGTGAAGGCGGTGGTGCCGCAGCTCGGCGCGCCGCGCGGCCCCTGCCCGGCCGGCTGCGACCGCGCCCTCGACCATGCGCTGATCACCGCGCCCGAGCGGCGCGACCCCGCCCTGCTGGCGAAGCTGGATGCGGTGGCTGGGCGGGTGCTGCACCCCGCCGCCTGAGGGCGCGGCGCGGACACAAGCGCGCGAATCCGCGAGGCCGTGATCCCATCGCCTGCCCAACCCGTGGCAGGCGAGGGGGATGATCCGCGACCTCGCCACACCCGCCCCCGCCGTCTCCATCCTGACGCCGGCCTTCGATGTCGCCCGCTTCGTCGGCACCGCGGTCGACAGCGTCCTGGCGCAGAGCTTCCCCGACTGGGAGATGCTCGTCATCGACGACGGCTCGCGCGACGGCACGGCGGAGGTGGTGGCGGCGCGCGAGGACAAGCGGATCCGCCTCATCCGGCAGGAGAATGCCGGCGTCTCCGCCGCCCGCAGCCGGGCCATCGCCGAGGCGCGGGGCGAGGCGGTGCTCTTCCTCGATGCCGATGACTGGCTGGCGCCGGATGCGCTGGAGCGGCTGATGGTGGCGCTGGCCTCTGTTCCCGCCGCCATCGCCGCCCATGGCGCCTATGCGGTGATGGCCGAGGATGCGAGCCCCGGCGACCCGCCGCTGCGGCTGAAGGGTGCCCCTGCCCTCTCCGGCGACTTGCTGGAGCGACTGCTGGTGCAGAACCTCTTCGTCAATGGCGGGCACCTGCTGATCCGGCGGGAGGCGATCGCCGCCGCCGGCCCCTTCCTGCCGCATCTCCGCTACGGCGAGGACTGGGAGTACTGGATCCGCCTCGCGCTCCAGGGGCCCTTCGTCGCGGTGGAGGATGCGGAGCCGGTGCTCTTCGTCCGCGAGCGGCAGGGCAGCGCCTACCGGCGGATGGCACGCGACCCGGCGGCCTTCGCCCCGGCCATGGCCGCGATCTATGCCAACCCGCTGCTGGCGGAGCGGTTGGGGCCTCAGCGCCTTGCGCAGATGCGGCGGCGGGCTGAGGCGGAGAATGCCTGGATCGTCGGGCGGGAGCTGATCCGCCATGGCGACCGGACGGCGGGGCTCGGGCAGCTGCGCGCCTCGGTCGCGGCGGCGCCCTCGCCGAAGCGGGCGCTGCTGCTGGCGGCCGCCCATGCCCTGCCGCTGCTGCCGCGGCCGCTACATGGCCCGTTCGTGGCGTATCCGGGCTAGCCACGCCGCCACCGCGACGATCAGCATGCCGAGGCCGGCGGTGACGGCGACCGCCGGCAGCGCCTTGTTGGCGAGGAGCACGGCGAGCAGCGCCCAGAGCAGCGCGCCAGCATACCAGAGGTCGCCGCGGCCCCGCCGCAGCACGGCGCTGCCGATCCAGGCGGCGAGCAGGATCAGCCCCATCGCCACCAGCACCGGGTCGGTGCCGCCCCAGTTCACGCCCTCGGTCGCCGCCGCGCCGGAGAGGTTGACGATGCTCGCAGCCGAAACCCAGCCCGCCAGCAGCCCGAAGAGCGGCCGGACGATCCAGCGCCAGCCCGCACCCTCCGCCGGCTGCATGGCGGCGCGGAGAAAGGCCAGCAGCGCCGCCGCCAGCAGCGCGAGGATGATCGCCAGCAGGTGCCAGCCATTGGGCGTGAGTTGCGCCGCCACCATCCAGAGCAGCATCAGCGCGAAGGCCGCTGCCGCCGGGCCGCGCAGCCGGGCGAGGCGCGGGTCGGCGCGCGGCCCGGGCCGCATCTGCCAGACGCCCCAGGCCAGGGCGAGGGCGAAGATCGCGCCCCAGATCGAGAAGGCATAGGGCGCCGGCACCACCGGCGTGCGGATGCTCTGCATCGCCCAAAGCGGATGGCCCATTCCGATGAGGCTGGCCATCACCCCGGCGAAGGGCAGCAGGGCGGGGAGGAGAAGGTTCAGCATGGGCAGGAATCGAGGCATGCTGGCCACTCTGGCAGGGGAGCGCGACGCATGCACCAGCCGGCCGAACCCGATCCCTTCCTCGCCCATCGGCCGCGGCTGCTGGCGCTGGCCTACCGCATGCTGGGCGCGACCGGCGAGGCGGAGGAGGTGGTGCAGGAGGCCTGGATCCGCTGGCAGGCGGCGGACCGGCCGGGGATCGCCGATCCCGCCGCCTGGCTGGTGACGGCGGCGACCCGGCTTTGCCTCGACCGGCTGCGGCGGGGCGAGGCGGCGCGGCGCGGCTATCCCGGCCCCTGGCTGCCGGAACCCTGGCTGGAGGAGGTGCCGGCCCCGCCCGAGAGCGCGGCGCCGGACCGGAGGCTCGACCGGGCGGCCGACCTGTCCATCGCCTTCCTGCTGCTGCTCGAGCGGCTCTCGGCGCCGGAGCGGGCGGCGCTGCTGCTGCGCGACGCCTTCGGGGCGGAGTACGAGGTGATCGCCGCGGCGCTCGGCCGGACCGAGGCGGCCTGCCGGCAGCTTCTCCACCGCGCGCGGGAGCGGCTGCGGGAGGCCGGGCCGGCGCGGCAGGCGGCGAGCCCGGCGGCGCATCGGCGGCTGCTGGGCGCCTTCCTGATGGCGGCGCGCTCGGGCGATGCCGACCGGCTCCTGCGGCTGCTGGCCGAGGACGCGCAGCTGTTGACCGATGGCGGGGGCAAGGCGCAGGCGACGCTCAACCCGATCCTCGGTGCCGCCAAGGTGGCCCGCTTCGCTCTCGGCGTGCAGCGGCGCTTGCCGCCGGGCCTCGAGGCACGGCCGATCGTCGTCAACAACCAGCCGGGCCTGGCCCTCCTGCTCGGCGGCGCGCCTTGGGGCGTGCTGGGGGCCGAGGTGGCGGATGGGCGTATCCAGGCGCTCTACCTCCTCCGCAATCCCGACAAGCTGCGCAAAATTGTGCCGGGCGCTGTCACAGGCGGCGGGGGTGGCGCGTCCTTGGCGCAGCAGGCGGCTTCCCCGCCTGCCTGACCGAGGGACCAGACCGATGAGCCAGAGACTGAACCCGCCGCAGGCGAATCCGGAGCTCTACAAGGCGCTGATCGCGCTCGAGACGCAGATCCGCAACAGCGGCCTGCCGCATGGGCTGATGGAGCTGGTCAAGACCCGCGCCTCGCAGATCAACGGCTGCGCCTACTGCATCCACATGCACAGCCGGGATGCGCTGAAGGCGGGCGAGACGCCGGAGCGGCTGCTGCTGCTCTCCGCCTGGCGGGAGAGCTCGCTCTACACGGCGCAGGAGCGGGCGGCGCTGGCCTGGACGGACGCGCTGACCCTGCTGCCCCAGACAGGCGCGCCCGACCCGGACTATGCGGCGGCGGCGGAGCAGTTCTCGCCGGCGGAGCTGGTCTCGCTGACGACGCTGGTCGGCATGATCAACCTGTGGAACCGGCTGGGCGTCGGCTTCCGCCTGCAGCATCCCACCCGTTGACGCGGAAAGGGCCGGGTCCTGCGACCCGGCCCCTGATCACTGAGCCAGCGATTCACGCCCTTCGCATGCCGCTCAGGGTGACTGCGGGCCGCCTCAGCGCGAGTAGAACTCGACGACCAGGTTCGGCTCCATCTGCACCGGGTAGGGAACGTCCGAGAGCTTCGGCGCCCGGACGAAGCGGCCGCGCATGGCGCGGTGGTCGATCTCCAAGTACTCCGGCACGTCGCGCTCGCCGTTCTGCACGGCGTCCAGCACCACGGTCATCTGCTTCGACTTCTCCTTCACCTCGATCAGGTCGTTGTCCTTGACCTGATAAGAGGGGATGTTGAGCCGGCGGCCGTTGACTGTGACATGGCCGTGGTTGACGAACTGCCGCGCCGCGAAGGGCGTCACCGCCAGCTTCATGCGGTAGACGACGCAGTCCAGCCGGCGCTCCAGCAGGGCGATCAGGTTCTCGGAGGTGTCGCCCTTGCGGCGCACGGCCTCCTCGTAATACTTGCGGAACTGCTTCTCGCCGATGTTGCCGTAATAGCCCTTCAGCTTCTGCTTCGCCATCAGCTGCACGCCGAAGTCGGTCGGCTTCTGCTTGCGGCGGGCGCCATGCTGGCCGGGGATGGTCTCGCGCTTGTTGATCGGGCTCTTGGCCCGGCCCCAGAGATTGACCCCGAGGCGGCGGTTGATCTTGTACTTGGATTCAAGGCGCTTGGTCATAGGCTCATGCGTTCCGCCCCGGTTTCCGGATGCGGCCTTCCGCTAGCGATGTTGTCCCGGTAGGCCCAGGCCCGGTACGGGCAAGGGCGGGCGCGCAGCCCGAAGCTGCGTCCACGTTCCCAGGAGGAGGCGCGCGTATAGAAGCGCAGGCCCCGCCTTGTCAAACCCCGCGGCCGGCGCCTATTCCCTCCCCCATGGTGACGCGTGCGGAAATCCTCATCCTCGGCCTGACCGCCGGGGTGGTCGGCAGCCTCGTCGGCGGGCTGATGCTCGGCGTCGGCCTCGGCCTCGTCGTGCAGAACGTCCATATCGGCTGGCTGCTGGTGCTGCCGGCAGCGCCCGTCGCCGGGCTGCTCGGCTACGTTCTGGCGCGGAAGCTGGCGAACCGGCTGCCGAACCTGCAATGACGGGGTTCAGGCTTCCCTGACCGGCCGGCCTCTGCTTCGCTGCAGGCCAGCGAAGGGAGGATGCACCGCATGCCCGGCCATGACCTCGTCGCGCTCTGGGAAGCGCATTGCCGTTACGAATTCGAGACCCGCGACGTCGAGGCGACCATGGCCTCCATGGTGTCGGAGCCCTATGTGAACCACGTCCCGACCATGACCGGCGGCGTCGGGCACGACCAGCTCAAGCGCTTCTACAAGTACCACTTCATCGGCGCCAACCCGCCGGACACCGAGCTGATGCCGATCAGCCGCACCGTCGGCGAGAGCAGCATCGTCGACGAGATGCTGTTCCGCTTCACCCATACCTCCGGCATCGACTGGATGTTGCCGGGCGTGCCGCCCACGGGACGGCGGGTGGAGGTGGCGCTGGTCGCCATCGTCCAGTTCCAGGGCGACAAGCTGGTGCACGAGCACATCTACTGGGACCAGGCCTCGGTGCTGGTCCAGGTCGGGCTGCTCGACCCGAAGGGGCTGCCGGTGGCTGGCGCCGAGGCGGCGCACAAGGTCCTCGACAAGACCCTGCCCAGCAACGCGCTCATGGGCGACGGCTGGGCGCGGAGCGAGGGCAAGCCGATCTGAGTTGGCAGAGCTGATGCACGCCTCCGGGCGGTCCCGCTCCGCGGCGATCAGCTCTGGTCGAGATGGGCAGAGCTGATGCGCGCCTCCGGGCGAGCCCGCCCTGCGGCGATCAGCTCTGGTCGAGGTCCGGCCGCCCGCGGCGCATCCGCCCCTGAGAGAGCTCCGTCACCACGCCGTGCAGGGTGCGGAGCTCCTGCTCCGTCACCTCGCCGCGCTCGAACCAGTGGCGGAGGTTGCGGACCATGTTGGCCCGCTTCTTCGCGGGCTCGAGGAAGCCGGAGGCGTCGAGCTCGCTGACCAGCCGGTCGAGGAAGGCCTCGAGCAGCCCCTTGCTGGCGACCGGCGTGCCGTTGGTGACGAGGCGGCGGGGCGGCGAGGTCTCGCGCGCCGTCCACCATTCATAGGCGAAGATCATCACCGCCTGGGCGAGGTTCAGCGACATGTGCGCCGGGTTCAGCGGGTAGCGGACCAGCGTGTCGGCATGGGCCATGTCGTCGGCCTCGAGGCCCGCGCGCTCCGGGCCGAAGAGCACGGCGCAGCGCAGCCCGCGCTCGTTGACCTCGCGCACATCCTCGGCCGCGGCGCGGGCGGTGCGCAGCGGCTTGATCATGTGGCGCGGCCGCGGGCAGGTGGCGAAGACGCGGTGGCAGTCGGCGATGGCGCTCGGCACATCGGGGAAGACCTGCACCGCCTCGAGGATGGCATCCGCCCCGGAGGCGGTGCGCCAGGCGCGGTCCTGCGGCCAGCCATCCCGCGGGGCGACCAAGCGCAGGTGGAACAGCCCGCCATTCGCCATGGCGCGGGCGGTGGTGCCGATATTCTCGGCGAGCTGCGGGCGGACGAGGACGACGACCGGGCTCTCGCCCTCCACCGGCTCCAGCCGCGCAGCGGGCTTGCCGCCGCGGGTCCAGGCCTCCGGCACCACGCGATGGATGCCGAGCGCGAAGGCGAGCGGGGCCTGGAGGCGCCACGCCCCCTCCCCGGCCGGTTCCGCCAGCAGGGCCAGCGGCTCCGGGGGCAGGTCGGTTTCCAGCGCCGCGGCCAGCTCGGCGGCGAGGGCGCGGTACTCGGCCATGGGCTGCCCGGCCGCGGCGGCCAGCTCGGCCTCGGTCGCGGTGCAGCCCGGGGCATCGACATGGGCGCGGAACCAGGCCCGCTTGAGGTCAGTGAGGGCGATGCGCTTCAGCGCATCCATCCAGTCCTCGGCGGTCAGCGGCATCGGGCCCGCCCCGGACCTTCGGTGCCCGGCTGCGCCCCCTGGTCATCGCACCCGGTCACGCCCGCCGCCACGACGTGCCCTGCGGCCCGTCCTCCAGCAGGATGCCGCGCGAGCGGAGGTCGTCGCGGATGCGGTCGGCCTCGGCGAAGTTGCGCGCCTGGCGGGCGGCGAGGCGGCCGGCGATGGCCTGGTCCACCCAGCCGGTATCCTCGCCGCCGCGCAGCCAGGCCGCCGGCTCCGACGGGTAGAGGCCGAGCACCGCCGCCGCCTCGCGGAAGGCTTCCGCCGCCAGGCCGGCGACGACCGGCCAGGGCTTGCCGATCCGGTGCAGCACCGAGGTCGCGCTGCCGCCGACGCTCGCCACGTTCTCCAGCGTGCGGAGGTCGCGCAGCCGGGCCAGCGCCAGCGGGGTGTTGAGGTCGTCGAGCAGCGGCTCCAGCGCCCAGTCCACCATCGCCTCCCGCGTTGCCTCATGGCCGTCGGCGGGGGCGACGGCGCGGGCGAGCATGGCATAGCCGTCGTCCAGCTCCGCCTTCGCCTCCTCGAGCCCGGCGAAGGTGAAGTCGAGGTCGGCGCGGTAATGGGTACGCAGCAGCAGCAGGCGGAAGGCCTCGCCGGCCCAGGCGCCGCGCGCCAGGATGTCGCGCACGGTCAGGAAATTGCCGAAGGACTTCGACATCTTCTCGCCGTCGACGCGCAGCATGCCGTTGTGCAACCAGGCATTGGCCATGCGCGGCGTGCCGAAGGCGCAGCGGCTCTGCGCCACCTCGTTCTCATGGTGCGGGAAGATCAGGTCGTGCCCGCCGCCATGGATGTCGAAGATTTCTCCCAGCGCCTGCCAGGACATCGCCGAGCACTCGATGTGCCAGCCGGGGCGGCCGCGGCCCCAGGGGCTGTCCCAGCCGGGCGTCGCCTCGTCGGAGGGCTTCCAGAGGACGAAGTCGCCCGGGTCGCGCTTGTAGGGCGCCACGTCCACCCGCGCGCCGGCGACCAGCTCGTCCGGGCTGCGGCCGGAGAGGGCGCCGTAGTCCGGGAAGGAGGGCACGCTGAACAGCACATGCCCATCGGCCGCATAGGCATGGCCGCGGTCGATCAGCCGCTCGATGAGGGCAATCATCGGCGCGATGGATTGCGTCGCGCGCGGCTCCTCATCCGGCGGCAGGGCGCCGAGGGCGGTCATGTCGGCATGGAAGTCGGCGACGGTGCGGGCGGTGATGGCGGCGATCGGCTCGCCGCTCTCGGCCGCGCGCGCGTTGATCTTGTCGTCCACGTCGGTGATGTTGCGGACATAGGTGACGCGCGGATAGAGCCGCCGCAGCAGCCGGGCGAGCGCATCGAAGACCACCACCGGCCGCGCATTGCCGAGATGCGCCAGGTCATAGACCGTCGGCCCGCAGACATAGAGGCGCACATGGCCGGGATCGATCGGCGCGAACTCCTCCTTCGCGCGCGTGAGGCTGTTGTGCAGGAGGAGCTGGGTCATCGCGGGGTCCATCGTCGCAAAGGGCAGGCGGCTGAGACCGCGGGCCGGGCCCGCGGGCGGGAGAGGTTCAGCAGCGGCAGCGACGGGCCTGGCACATGGCCCATAGTCTAGGCAGGTCGCCGCCGAAGCTCAACCCTCTCCGCCGAGCCGCAGCCGCAACGCCGCCCGCTCCCGCCCGATCAGCGGCAGGAGGACCTTGAGGTCGGGCCCATGGTCCTCGCCCGTCAGCGCCAGGCGGAGCGGCAAAAAGAGCGCCTTGCCCTTGCGGCCGGTCGATTGCTTCAGCGCCTCGGTCCAGGCGCCCCAGGTCGTGCCGTCCCAGGGCGCCGGCGGCAGGGCGGTGAGGGCGGCCCGGAGGAACTCCCCCTCACCCGGCTGCACCGGCGGGACGATGCTGCCGCGCACCACCTCGAACCAGGGCTTGGCCTCGCCGAGCAGGTCGAGGTTGCCACGCACCGCGAGCCAGAACTCCTCATCGGCCCCGGCCGGCAGCTGCGCCCGCACCGCCTCGAAGGGGAGGCCATGCAGGTGCTTGCGGTTCAGGGCGAGCAGCTGCTGCACGTCGAACCGGGCGGCGGAACGCGAGATGGCGGTGAGCGCAAAGCCCGGCACCAGCTCCGCCGGCATCCCCGGCGCGGGATCGGTCGAGGTGCCGAGCGCGGCGAGGTAGCCGGCCAGCGCCGCCGGCTCCACCCCGTCGCGGCGAAGCTGGCGCAGCGAGAGGCTGCCGAGGCGCTTCGACAGCGGCCCGCCATCCGCATCGGTCAGCAGCGGCAGATGGGCGAAGGAGAGCGCCTCCGGCCGGATGTCGTCCCGCCTGGCCAGCGCCTCCCAGATGTCGAGCTGGACGCCGGTATTGGTGACGTGGTCCTCGCCGCGGATGATGTGGGTGACGCGGCTCTCGAGGTCGTCCACCACCGAGGTGAAGGTGTAGAGCGGCGAGCCGTCGGCGCGGACCAGCACCGGGTCGGAAATGGCGGAAAGCTTCACCGCGCGCCGCCCGAGCACACCATCCTGCCACTCGCGCTGAAGGCCGCCCAGTTTGAAGCGCCAGTAGGGCTGCTTGCCATTGGCCAGCGCCCGCTCGTACTGCTCCGGCGTCATCTTGAGCGCGCCGCGGTCGTAGAGCGGTGGGCGGCCCTGCTTGAGGCGGAGCTCCCGCTTGTAGCGCAGCTCCTCCTCGCTCTCGAAGCACGGGTAGAGATGGCCGGAGGCCTTCAGCCGCTCGGCCGCCGCGGCATAGATCGGCAGGCGGTCCGACTGGCGGAAGCTCTCATCCCAGTCGAGGCCGAGCCAGCGAAGGTCCTCCTGCAGCGCCTCGGCATACTCCGCCCTGGAGCGCTCGAGGTCGGTATCGTCGAGGCGGAGCAGCACGGTGCCGCCGCGCTGCCGGGCGAAGAGCCAGTTCACCAGCGCGGCGCGGGCATTGCCGACATGCAGCAGCCCGGTCGGCGAGGGGGCGAAGCGGAGCTTCATCCCTGCCCCCGCGGCGCGAGCGCCATGGTGCCGGGCCCGGCCTTGCGGCGGGTGTCGATGCACGGCACGGCCCGGGCCTCATGGTCGAGGCCGGGGGTGTGGGCTGGGTCGCCGAAGCTGCGATGCATCTCTCTCGATTCCTCGGCGGCGCCGGCTCCGGCCCGCCCATGCTCGATCCGGGCGCGGATGGCGCGGCGCGGCGCTTCCGTACCGGCGAAGCCCTCCGGTGCCCATGCCCGGTCCGGATTGCCATAATCCCCGCGGCGGACGGCGCGAAGCCTCAACCCTCCTCCTCGTCCGTCTCGTCCTCGTCGCGGCGGGGGTCGAGGGCGCGCCAGTTGCGATCCTCGGCATCGCGCACCGGCTGGGCGGCGAAGTCGGCGAGCTCGGTGGCGCTGGTCCAGGCCTGCTCGCCGGCGCCCTGCACCTCGGCATCCTCGCCGAAGGCGAACCAGCTGGCGATCACCTCATCCGCCGTCATGCCGGCGATGCGGGAGCGTTCCAGGCTGTCCCGCACATAGCGACGGGCGAAGGCATTGGCGTGCTCGATGGTGCGGAAGCCGGTCACGGTCTCGACCGGCTCGGCGCCGTTGGCGCCCGACAGGTCCATGATCCGCACCGAGAGCCCGGCCTGCAGGAAGGGATTGGGACGGAAGATGGGGTCGTCGCTCATGGCCGGAAGCTAGGGACGGGGCCGGCCAGGGTCAACGCGCCCGCCATGCTGGACTGCCATGCTGGACCGGGCGGCGGGCCGCGTGATAGCTCGCCGGGGCCGATCACGCCGGGCGGAGCACGCATGAGCCTCCAGTTGAACTACGTCCAGAGCTACGCCGCCATGGTCCGCGCCTATCTCGCGGCCCTGCCGGAGGATGAGGCGGTCGCCCGCTCGGTCGGCGGCGATCTCGAGCTCTTCGGCGTGCTGGAGCACAGCCTGCTCCGGCAATACGGGCTGCGCGAGGACAGCCGCGTCGTCGATGTCGGCTGCGGCGCCGGGCGGCTGGCGGCGCAGCTCCGGCGCTATCCGAAGCTGCGCTATCTCGGCCTCGACGTGGTGCCGGAGCTGCTCGACTATTGCCGGCGGAAGATGGCGCGGCCCGACTTCCGGCTGGAGCTGAGCCAGGGCAACCGCATCCCGCTCGCGGATGGGGAGGCGGATTTCGTCACCTTCTTCTCCGTCTTCACCCATCTCCTGCACGAGGAATCCTATGTCTACCTGCAGGAATGCACCCGGGTGCTGGCGCCGGGCGGGCGGGTGATCTTCTCCTTCTTCGAATTCGCCGTGGATGCCCAGTGGAGCGTCTTCGAGGGGAATGTCGACTGGGTGCGCAAGCGCTCCTATCTCGGCCACATCAACGTCTTTATGCATGCCGACGACCTGCAGCTCTGGGCGAAGCGCCTCGGCCTTGCCGTCATCGCCATGGAGCGCGGCGACAGGCCGAGCATCGCCGTGACGCCGGAGACCGCGACCGGGGCTGTGCCGCCGGGGAAGCGGGCGCTCGGCCAGTCCCACTGCGTGCTGGAGAAGCCGAATTCGTAACGATTCTCACCTGTCCGTTACGGGGGTGGCCCGGACGGCCGGCGCGCGATACGGAGACGACAACAACGGGAAAGACGAGCATGCGCGTCCTGGTCATCGGCGGCGGCATCGGCGGGCTGGCGACGGCGCTGGCGCTGCATGCGGCGGGGATCGAAGCCGAGGTCTTCGAGGCGGCGGCGGAGGTCCGCCCGCTCGGCGTCGGCATCAACCTCCAGCCGCATGCGGTGCGGGAGCTGACCGAGCTCGGCCTCGGCGAGGCGCTGGCGGCGAACGGCATCGCCACCCAGGAATTCCGCTACGCCAACCGCTTCGGCCAGACCATCTGGGCCGAGCCGCGCGGCCTCGCCGCCGGCTATCGCTGGCCGCAATACTCGATCCATCGCGGCCAGCTGCAGATGCTGCTCTGGGCGGCGGCCGAGGCCCGACTCGGCCCGGCGCGGCTGCATCGCGGGCGCCGGCTCGCCGGCTTCAGCCAGGACGAGGCGGGCGTCACCGCGCAGTTCGAGGATGGCGGCACGGCGCGCGGCGACGCCCTGGTCGGCGCGGACGGCATCCATTCCGCCGTGCGCGCGCTCCTTGTCCCCGGCGAGGGGCCGCCGCGCTGGAACGGCGCCCTGCTCTGGCGGGCGGTGAGCACGGCGGAGCCCTTCCTCACCGGCGCCTCCATGGTGCAGGCCGGGCACCGGGACACGAAATTCGTCTGCTACCCGATCGGCGAGGCACCGGGCGGGCGGATGCTGGTCAACTGGATCGCCGAGCAGCGCTTCCCCGCCGATACCCCCTGGGCGCGGGAGGACTGGAACCGCCCCGCCCGCATCGAGGACTTCCTGCCGATCTTCGCCGACTGGCGCTTCGCTTGGCTGGACGTGCCGGGGCTGATCCGCGCCGCCGAGGCCGTCTACGAATTCCCGATGGTCGACCGGGACCCGCTGCCGCGCTGGCGCCAGGGGCGGGTGACGCTGCTCGGCGATGCGGCCCACCCGATGTACCCGATCGGCTCCAACGGTGCCTCCCAGGCGGTGCTGGACGCGCGCTTCATCGCCCTGCAGCTCGCCCGGCACGGCGCGGTGGAGGCCGGGCTCGAGGCCTATGAGGTGGTGCGGCGCCCGGCCACCGCCGCGGTCGTCGAGGCCAATCGCGGCGACGGGCCGGACCGGGTGATGGACCTCGTCCATGCCCGCGCCCCGGACGGGTTCGAGCGGCTGGAGGATGTCATCCCGCGCGCGGAGCTGGAGGCGACGGTCAACGGCTACAAGCGCATCGCCGGCTTCGACCCGGCGACGCTCAATGCCCGCGAGAGCTGGAGCGTCACGACTGCTCCTACACCGGGACCTCGCCCGGTGGCTTGAGCGCGGTGAGCACGAAGCTGCTGCGCGTCTCCTTCACCCCCGGCATGCGCAGCAGGGCCTTCAGGGCGAAATCCGCATAGGCCTCGAAATCCGCCGCGAGCACGTGGAGCAGGTAGTCCATCTCCCCGCTCATTGCATAGGCGGCCAGCACCTCCGGTCGCTCGGCCAGCGCCTTGTGGAAGCGGTCCACCACCTCCTCCGCATGGCTCTCGAGTGCCACCATGACGAAGGCCTGGAGCGGCAGGCCGAGCCGCATCGGGTCGAGCACCGCGCCGTAGCGGGTGATGATGCCCGCCTCCTCCAGCCGGCGGACGCGGCGCTGGCAGGGGGTGGGCGAGAGGCCGACCTGCTCGGCCAGCGCCACCACGGGCAGCCGGCCGTCACGCTGCAGCGCACGCAGGATGCGGCGGTCGAGCGCATCGAGCGCGATGGGGGTTTTCGCCATCAAGGAGCCTCGGCCTAGCGGATCCCGCTCATTATAGGGCCGTCTAGGGCACACTTCGCCGGAAAACCCTCCACGACCTCGGCTAGTCTCCGGCCAAGCATGGGAGGTCCGTCATGGATGGGCTGATCGAAGGTCTGCCAGCTGGTTTGCGGGGCGACTACGCCTCCGCCGCCCCGGATTTCACGCTGGTGCAGGACATGGCGGGCTACACACCGGCCGACCACGTCACCTGGCGGACGCTCTACGTTCGCCAAGCGGCGCTGCTGCCGCGCCACGCCGCGGCGGCCTTCCGCACCGGCCTCGCCGCGCTCCCCTTCGCCGAGGGCGTCCCGGATTTCACGCAATGCTCCGCCCGGCTGCGTGCGGCCACGGGCTGGAGCCTGGTCGCGGTCCCTGGGTTGATCCCGGACGGTACCTTCTTCGGCCATCTGGCAGCGCGGCGCTTCCCCGTCACCTGCTGGATCCGCCGGCCGGAGGAGCTGGACTACATCGTGGAGCCGGACATCTTCCACGACGCCTTCGGCCATGTCCCGCTGCTGACCCAGCCCGACTTCGCCGACTTCCTCGCCGCCTATGGCCGGCTCGGCGAGGAGGCGGCGCGGATCGGCGCGCTCAAGCCGCTCGCCCGGCTCTACTGGCACATGGTCGAATTCGGCTTGATCCGCGAGGATGGCGGGCTCCGGGCCTATGGCGCCGGCATCCTCTCCTCCGCCACCGAGACGGTGCATGCGACGGAGGGCGACCGCCCGCGCCGCCTCCGCTTCGACCCGCGCCGGGTGCTGCGGAGCGACTACTTCATCGACGACCTGCAGCCGACCTATTTCGTCATCGACTCCTATGGCGAACTCTTCGCGGCGATGCAGGACCTGCCGCGTTTGCTGGCCGAGGCGCGCGATGCCGAGCCGATCCCGCCGGGTGCGGCTGCCCCTGGCGACCAACCCGTCTGAGGAGACCGAGCATGGACATCCCCCCCGATCGCACCGGCTTCGCCGGCGCCATCTCCGACCAGAACCCGATGGGCACGGACGGCTTCGAATTCGTCGAGTTCACCGGCCCGGATATGCCGGGGCTGGAGGCGCTTTTCGGCCGGCTCGGCTTCACCCGCGTCGCCGTGCATCGCAGCAAGCAGGTCTCGCTCTGGCGCCAGGGCGACATCAACTTCATCCTGAACGCCGAGCCGGAGAGCTTCGCCCAGGCCTTCCAGAAGGTGCACGGGCCGTCCGCCTGCGCCATGGCCTTCCGCGTCGCCGATGCCGCTGCGGCCTATGAGCGGGCGATCGCGCTCGGCGCCAAGCCCGTCACCGGCAAGGTCGGGCCGATGGAGCTGAACATCCCGGCGATCGAGGGCATCGGCGGCTCCCTGCTTTATTTCGTCGACCGCTACGGGGCGAAGGGGAGCATCTACGACGTCGACTTCCGCTGGATCGACGGCGCCAACCCACGGCCGGCCGGCCAGGGCCTTACGGTCATTGACCACCTGACGCACAACGTGCATCGCGGGCGGATGGATGTGTGGTGGAGCTTCTACGAGAAGCTCTTCAATTTCCGCGAGATCCGCTACTTCGACATCGAGGGCAAGCTGACCGGCCTCAAGTCGCGCGCGCTGACCTCGCCCTGCGGCCAGATCCGCATCCCGATCAACGAGTCGAGCGACGACAAGTCGCAGATCGAGGAATACCTCCGCGCCTATAACGGCGAGGGCATCCAGCACATCGCCCTCGGCACGAGCGACATCTTCGCCAGCGTAGAGGGCATGCGCGGCCAGTCCGTCGAGTTCATGGACACGCCGGACACCTATTACGAGCTGCTGCCGAAGCGCATGCCGGACCTGACCGCCGAAGAGATCGGCCGCCTGGCGCGCAACCGCATCCTCACCGACGGCGCGCCAACGCCCGAGGGCGGGCGGTTGCTGCAGATCTTCACCGGCACCGTCATCGGCCCGATCTTCTTCGAGCTGATCCAGCGCAAGGGCGACCAGGGCTTCGGCGAGGGCAATTTCCGCGCCCTCTTCGAAAGCATCGAGCTCGACCAGATCCGCCGCGGCGTGCTGGCGGCGGAGTAGCCTATCTCCGGTCCGCCGCGCGGGCGTCCATGCGGCGGGGCGCGTTCGGGTCCTGGCCGGTGAGGTCGCGGAAGAGGCGGTCCACCTCCGCCGAGCGTGCCTGGTCGGCCTGGGTTGGCCGGCCGCGGGCCCGGCTGCGCGCCTCGATCTCCGCCGGGTTGGGCTGGTGCTTCTGCCAGCCCCATTCCGGGCCGATGCGCTGCGGCGTCTCGGCGGGCTGGGCGAGCGCCGGGCCCGCCAGCAGGAGCAAACAGGCCGCGGCCAGCAGGGGCCGCCATGGCGTCAGGTCGAGCATCGCACTGACTCCTCTCCCTCCAGATTGCCAGCCTGCACCCCGCCGGTTGTCCCTGTCCTGGCCGATACCTGTCATTCCCGCAGGTTTGACCGGGCGGCCGCCTCGTCGAGCAAGGCTTGGGCGCGGCGGAGCGCCTTGCGGCGGCTGGCCGCGGCCCGAGCCTCGCGCAGCAGCCCGAGCGCCCGCTCGGCGGCGCGGCATTCGGCAAGGCCTTGCTGGGCCAGCTCGGCGCTGTCGGTGGCGAAGCCGGCGGCGCGGTTGGCCCGGTCCCGCTCCGCCAGGCCACGGAGGAGCCAGCGGCCGTAATCCCCCTCCCCGCCCGGCCTGGCTTCCGCGGCAAGCGCCGCAGAAGCCGAAGCAGCGCGGGCCTCGGCGGCGGCCAGGCGCGTATTGGCCTCCCCGAGCACGCGCCGCGCCGCGTCGCTCTCCAGCCGCCGCAGCCGTGCCAGGGCGGCGAGCGGGTCACGCGCCATCGGCATTGCCCAAGGCAGCGGCCAGGGCGGCGAATGCGCCGGCGACGCCGTCGCGCTCGCCCTTGGTCTGCGCCAGCATGGCCTCGATCCGCGGGGCAAGGCGCATCGCCTCATCCACTGCCGGATCGGCGCCAGCCTTGTAGGCGCCGAGGCGAACCAGATCCGCCATCTCCGCATGCAGGGCGAGGATGGCGCGCGCCCGGCGCATCAGCGCTGCCTCCTCCGGCCGCAGGCAGCCGGGCACGGTCCGGGAGAGGCTGCGGAGGACGTCGACCGCCGGGTAGCGCCCGCGCTCGCCGATGGCGCGGTCGAGCACCACATGCCCGTCGAGGATGCCGCGCACGGCATCGGCCACCGGCTCGTCATGGTCGTCGCCCTCGACCAGCACGGTGAAGAGGCCGGTGATGGCGCCGGTGCAGCCTTCCTCGCGCGGCCCCGCCCGTTCCAGCAGCCGCGGCAGCTCCGCGAAGACGCCCGGCGTGTAGCCGCGCGTCGTCGGCGGCTCCCCCGCGGCGAGGCCGATCTCCCGCAGGGCCAGGGCGAAGCGGGTGACGCTGTCCATCATGAGCAGGACGTGGCAGCCGGCATCGGCGAAATGCTCGGCAATCGCCATGGCGGCGAGCGCTGCCTCGCGCCGCATCAGCGGCGGACTGTCCGAGGTGGCGCAAACGACGACGCTGCGGACGAGGCCGGCGGGGCCGAGGTCGTCCTCCAGGAACTCCCGCAGCTCCCGCCCCCGTTCGCCGACCAGCGCGAGCACGGCGACGTCGCACTCAGCCCCCGTCGCCAGCATGGAGAGCAAGGTCGACTTGCCGACGCCGGAGGCGGCGAACAGGCCGAGCCGCTGGCCGCGCCGGCAGGTGGCGAAGGCATCGAGCGCCCGCACCCCGAGACCGAGCCGCGGCCCGAGGCGTGCCCGCACCCCCGCCTGCGGCGGCGCGGCCCGGACCGGGCGCGGCGTCGGCCCCGGGCGGAGCGGCCCCTTGCCGTCCATCGGCTGCCCGAGCGGGTCGACCACCCGGCCGAGCCAGCTCTCGTCGACGAAGAAGCAGGCCGGCGGGGCGAGCACGGCCGGCGTCCCCGGCGCGATCCCCTCCAGCGGCGCGAAGGCCAGGGCCCGGGCCCGGCCAGCCTGGAAGCCGACGACCTCGGCCGGAACCGGCCCCCGCTCAGGCGGCCGCAGATGAAGCCGGGCCCCAACCTGCAACCAGGGGTCGAGCCCTTCGAGGCTGAGCTGGAGGCCGCTGGCCTTTGCAACCCTTCCGTGCAGGCGCAGCGGTTCGAGCCGGCGAAGGGCGGGTTGCAGGCCCCGGAACCGGGCGACTTGCTGCTCTGGCATGGATCCAGGCCTCATCTGAGGATTTTGAAACACTGTCTCCGATCTTTATACGTCCAAAGATGAATAAGTTCTTCCAAATGCGCGGGAAAATGATATCTTTTTGCACGTAAAACGTGTATATACCCGCAACATGCGCGTGCTTCTGGTTGAGGATGATCTGACGGCATCCCGTGGCATCACCGCCATGCTGAAGGCTTCGGCCATGGTGGTGGATGCCGTGGACAGCGGCGAGGAAGCGTTGGAGCTCGTCCGTCTCTACGACTACGACATCATCATCCTCGATCTCGTCCTGCCGGACATGGAGGGCTACGAGGTTGTCCGCCGGCTGCGCGCCGGGCGGGTGGAGACGCCGGTGCTGATCATCTCCGGCCTCGCCCGGCCGCAGGCCAAGGTGAAGGGCTTCGGCGTCGGCGCCGACGACTTCATCACCAAGCCCTTCGACGGACAGGAGCTGCTGGCCCGCATCCAGGCGGTGGTGCGCCGCGCCAAGGGCTTCGCCCAGCCGAGCCTCTCGGTCGGCGGCCTCACCCTCAACCTCGGCTCGCGCGAGGTGACGGTCAGCGACCAGCAGGTCCACCTCACCGGCAAGGAATATGCGATTCTTGAGCTGCTGACCCTGCGCAAGGGCATGGTCCTCACCAAGGAGGCCTTCCTCAACCACCTCTATGGCGGCCTGGACGAGCCGGAGGTGAAGATCATCGACGTGTTCATCTGCAAGCTGCGCAAGAAGCTGGCCCAGGCCGGAGCCGACAACTTGATCGGCACCGTCTGGGGGCGCGGCTATGTCCTGCGAGACCCGGAGGCCCGCCTCGCCGCTGACTTCGTCCCGTCGCATCCGGCCGTCCCTGCTGCCGCACGCCAGGTTGCCTGACGCGGGAAAGGCCCGGTGGGCTCGTCCCACCGGGCCTTCCGAGGCCCTGGCACCGACCAGCATCAGCCCGCCAGCGCCGCCTCCGCCGGCCGCTCATAGGCACCGCGCTCGCCCGGTACCGGCACCAGCCGGTCCGACAGCCCGAGCACCGTCTCCGCCCAGCCCCAGGTAAAGCACGCCATCGGGCTGGAGCTGCGCCGCAAGGGCGTCCAACACCCTCGCCTTGGTCGGCGTGTCGAAATAGATCAACACGTTGCGGCAGAAGATGACGTCGAACCGGCCGAAGCCGCGCAGGTCGCCGAGCAGGTTGCCGCGATCGAACCTCACCATGCCCCGCAACCCGGGCGAGACCCGCCAGCGCCCGCCCTCCTGGTGGAAATGCTTCACCAGGAGGCGCGCCGGCAAACCGCGCTGCACCTCGAACTGGGTGAAGAACCCTTCCCGCGCCCGGGCAATGACCCCTTCCGCGATATCCGTGCCGATGATCTCCACGCGCCGCCCGTCCAGCGAGAGCTCGCCCAGCAGCATGGCGATGGAATAGGCCTCCTGTCCCATCGAGCAGGCCGCTGACCAGATGCGAAGCGTCGCACCGGGAGGCCGGGCGCCGGCCAGCATCGGCAGGATCTTGCGCAGATGGTCGAACGGCTTGCCGTCACGGAAGAAGCTGCTCTCATTGGTCGTGAGAGCCTCCGTCACCGCCTCGGCCAGGGTCCCGGCCTGCGGGTTGCGCAGCTTGGCCGCAAGCGCATCCAGGCTGGCGATGCCATCGCGCTTCAACAGCGGCCCGAGCCGGGTTTCCAGCATGTAGCCCTTGTCCGGGGCCAGCACGAGGCCCGAGCGGGATTTCACCAGGCCGGCGATGAAAGCGAAGCTGTCGGGCCTCATGCCATCGCTCCCTGCCGGGTGAAGCGAGGCCGGGATGCGGCCGCCGCGACGATCTGCTCCGCCAGCCCATCGGGCGGCAGCAGCGCCTGCGCCAGGCCGGCCCTCGCCACCGCACCGGGCATGCCCCAGACCACCGAACTCGCCTCGTCCTGCGCCAGCACCGCCCCCCGGCCGCAGCGACAGCGCGGCAGCCGAGCAGCCCATCCTGCCCCATACCGGTGAGGATCACGGCCACCATCGCGCCGCCGCAGGCGGCAGCCAGGCTGCGCAGCATGGGATCGACGGCAGGGCGGCAGAAATTCTCGGGCGGCGCATCCGAGCGTCGGGCGACCAGGCCCCCATCCGTCCTGCCCTCGACCAGCAGGTGCCGGTCGCCCGGCGCGAGGTAGAGGCGGCCGGGCTCCAAGGTCTCGCCATCCCGTGCTTCCGCACAGCTGGGGCCGCCAAGCCGGTCGAGGTGATCGGCGAGCATCGCGGTAAAGCCGGCCGGCATATGCTGCGCGGCGATGATCGGTACGGGCAGGCGCCGGCCGAGGCCGCGCAGCAAGGCGGCCAGCGCCTGCGGCCCCCCGGTGGAGCAGCCGATGCCAATTGCCTGCAAGCCGCGCCCCGGGGCGAGCGGCGGCGCACGCAAGGCGGCTGCGGGCCGGGCCGCCGGCCGCGACGGACCGACCCGCGCCCAGCCCTTCACCTTCGCCAGCAACTCTTCCCTGAAGGCGGGATCGGCAAGGCCGCCGCCAGCGGCGCCGGGTTTCGGGATATAGTCCGCCGCCCCCGGCGCGGAGGGCGGCCATGGTGGCGCTGGCGCCCTTCTGCGTCAGCGCGCTGGCGACGATGACCGCCGGCCGCGGCTCCTGCCGAAGCAGCAGCGGGAGGGCGGTCATGCCGTCCATCACCGGCATCTCGAGGTCGAGCAGCACCACCTGCGGTCGGGCGGCGGGCGGCAGTGCGGCGAAAGCCTCGATCGCCTGCTTCCCGTCGCCGACGCGGGAGACGACCTTGATGCCGGGATCCGCCTCTAGCACCCGTGCCAGGGCGGCACGGACGGTTGCGCTGTCGTCGCAGCGCATCACCCGCGCGAGGGCGGCGCTCATGCAGCATGGTCCTGCAGCAGCCCAGCCTGCTCGAACTTGTCGCGCAGCAACTCCTCGTCGAAGGGCTTCATGATGTACTCCTGCGCCCCGGCGCCGAGCGCCTCGATGATGCGCTCCAGCGCCGCCTCGGTGGTGCAGAGGACGATGGTCGGCCGGTCGGGGCCGAATTCCAGGCGGGCCTGGCGGAGAAAGGTGATCCCGTCCATCACCGGCATGTTCCAGTCGAGCAGGACCACCTGCGGCATGGCGGCGCGGC
Organism: Belnapia sp.; assembly: GCF_059504005.1. NCBI lineage: Bacteria > Pseudomonadati > Pseudomonadota > Alphaproteobacteria > Acetobacterales > Roseomonadaceae > Belnapia > Belnapia sp. The sequence goes on from NZ_JCACHU010000010.1 coordinate 82,866, forward strand.
AGGTGGCCAGCGCCTCGGCCCCGTCGCCCGCCTCGGCGACCGCGAAACCGAGCCTCTCCAGGATCCGCCGGGCGGCCTTGCGCACGGTGCGGCTGTCATCGACCACGAGGCAGGTGGCGGAGCTTGCGCCGGTCACGATGCGGTCTTCCCTGTCCAGAGGCGCGGCTCAACCGATCGCCAAGATGCGCTCCACATCGATGACGATCAGCAGCCGTTCGCCGATGCGGTGGACGCCGCACGACACCTCGCGCCAGACCGCATCGAGCGTGACCGGGTTGGGCGCCCGCTCGGCCCGGGGCAGCGGCAGCACCTCTCCCACCTGGTCGGCCAGCAGGCTGTAGAGCTCGCCATCGCGCTCGACGACGATGCTCATCGCGCCGCGATGCCCGTCCGGCCGCGGCGGCAGGCCGAGCCGGCAGCGAAGGTCGATCGCCGTGACGATGCGGCCGCGCAGGTTCAGGCTGCCTGCAACCTCGGCCGGCGCCAGCGGGATGCGGGTGATGGCCTGAACCCCGAGGACGTCGCGGATGGCGAGCACCGGCACGCCGCAGAGCTGGTCGGCCACCGTCAGCGTCAGGTAGATCTCTTCCGCCGCATCGGCGGAAAGGCCGCTGCGTGCCAGCGGGCCCGGCGCCGGGCCGGCATGGGTCTCAGTCTGCATGGGGGCTCTCCTCAGCCGGCGACCGGGGCGCTGAGGCACTGCCGGAGGCTCTCCAGCAGCGCCGCGCGGTCGAATTTCGCCACGTAGTCGGTGAAGCCGGCGGCGCGCCCGCGCTCGATATCGGCCGGCTCGGCCTGGCCGGTGAGGGCGATCAGCGGCAGGTCGCGCCAGGCGCCGCCCTCGCGCAACGCCCGCGCCAGGGCGATGCCGTCCATCCCCGGCATGGCGATGTCGGAGATGACCGCGTCGAAGCTGGCGCCGGCCTCGCGCAGCCGCAGCGCCTCCTCGGCATCGGCGACGGCGGTCACGTCGTAGCCCGCGGCGCCGATGGCCGGGATGACGAGGTTGCGGAAGAAGGCGCTGTCCTCGACCAGCAGGATGCGCCGGCCGCTGCTCGCGCATCGCTCGCCGCCCTGGCCGAACCAGTCCTCGCCAGCCTGACGCAACCACCAGGCGGTATCCAGCATCTCCGTCACCTTGTCGCCGATCACGGTGGTGCCGAGGAAGCCGGGCCGCTCGCCGGCGCCGTCGATGGTCAGATGCTCCTCCACCACGTCGAGGATCTCGTCGACCATCAGCCCCATCGTGCGCTTGCCGTCGGAGAAGACGAGCACCGGCTGGCGCTCCGGCGCCGTGGGCTGGTCGCAGTGGCCGCTCAGCGGCACCAGCGGCATCAGCTTGCCGCGGTACTGCACGAGCGGCCGGCCGCCGGCATTCTCGATCCGCTCCCGCTCGACATCCTCGAGCCGGGCGATGAGGCCGAGCGGCACCGCCTTCGGCGTCGCATCGCCGGCGCGGAACAGCAGCAGCGCCGTGCGCTGGTCTGAATGATGGGCGACGGCCTGGCGCTTGCCGTCCCGCTCCGCCTCCCCTTCCCCGCTCTCGGCGCCGGCGCCCGTCGCGCGGGCGATGCCGTTCGGGTCGAGGATCATGATGACGCTGCCGTCGCCGAGGATGGTGTTGCCGGAGAACATCGTCACATGGCGCAGGATCGGCGCCACCGGCTTCACCACGATCTCCTCGGTGTCGAAGACGCGGTCGACGATGATGCCGAAGACATGCGCGCCGACCTGGGTCACGACGACGAAGGCGCTCTCCTCCCCGGCCGGGCTCTCCAGCTGCAGCAGGCTGGCGAGGTTGACGAGCGGCAGCAGCCGGTCGCGCAGGCGCAGCACGGAGCTGTCCTTGATGCGCTCCAGCTGCGGCGCGCCCTCGCCGCCGACGCGCACCAGTTCCACGACGCCGATCTGCGGGATGGCGAAGCGCTCGCCCCCCGCCTCGACGATCAGGGCGGAGACGATGGCCAGCGTCAGCGGGATCTTGACGATGAAGGCGGTGCCGCGGCCCTCCTTCGAGCGGACCTCGATGGTGCCGCCGATGCGCTCCATGTTGGTCTTGACGACGTCCATGCCGACGCCGCGGCCGGAGACGGCGGTGACGGCGGCCGCGGTCGAGAAGCAGGGGCGGAAGATGAAGCGCTGGACCTCCCGCTCCGGCATCGCCGCCAGTTCCGCCTCGGTGGCGAAGCCCTGCGCCAGCGCCTTCTGCCGGATGCGCTCGACATTGAGGCCGCGCCCGTTATCGCCGATCTCGATGATGATGTGGCCGCCCTCATGCGAGGCGTTCAGCATGATCCGCCCGGCCTCCGGCTTGCCGGCGGCCAGGCGCTGCTCCGGCGTCTCGCGGCCATGATCCGCCGAGTTACGGACCATATGGGTCAGCGGGTCCTTGATGAGCTCGAGCACCTGCCGGTCGAGCTCGGTCTCGGCGCCGCGCATCTCGGGCTCGATCTTCTTGCCCAGCTCGACGCCGAGGTCGCGCACCAGGCGCGGCAGCTTGGCCCAGGCATTGCCGATCGGCTGCATGCGGGTCTTCATCACCCCTTCCTGCAGGTCAGAGGTGATGTGGGACAGGCGCTGTAGCGGCACGGCGAAGGCATTGTCGGCGCCGTTGCGGGACAGCTGGAGGAGCTGGTTGCGGGTCAGGACCAGCTCGGGAGACGAGCATCATCAACCCTTCCAGCACGTCGACGGCGACGCGGATGGTCTGCGGCGGGGCATTGGCGCCGCCGGCCTCGGGCTCCGCCGCGGCAGGCGGCGATGGCGCGGCCGCCACCGCGGACGACGCGGAGGGCGGTGGCTCGGGCGCGGGCCCGGCGGCGACGGGCGCGGCCTCGCCCGAGGCGACCGCGTCGAGCGAGGCGATCAGCTGCGAATCGTCGCCCGCCGGCTCCGCCCCCGTCCCCTCCAGCGCCGCGACGATGGCGCGGATGCAGTCGATGGCGCCGAGGATGGCCGAGATGCCGGACTGGGTGGCGCGCAGCGTCCCGTCGCGATAGCGGCCGAGGACGTTCTCGGCGGCATGCGCCACGCCCTCCATCCGGGTGAGGCCGAGGAAGCCGCAGGTGCCCTTGATGGTGTGGACGATGCGGAACACCTCGGAGAGGGTCGCCACGTCGTCGGGCGCCCGCTCAAGCCGCAACAGCGCGGCGTCGAGCGCCCCGAGGCCTTCTTGCGTCTCGGTCAGGAAGTCGGCGAGCAGGTCATCCATGGCAATCCTCAAGGCGGTCTGCGGAGGGCAGACTGCGCCGCGAGGGGTGAAAAATCGGTAAAGACGCTCATCCCGGCATCATCAGCAGCGGCGCCGCCTGCCGCGCAGGCCCATGGGCCAGGCTCGCGCTCCACCCGGCCTCGGCCAGCAGGGCGTGCAGCAGCAGCCCCAGCACCTCCCGCGGGCCGGGCGGCGGCACCGCCTGGCCGGCCATCAGGGCGAGGAAGCCCGCGGGCCAGGCCGCGGCCGGGGCGCCGAAATCGGCCGCAGGCAGCACCACCAGCCCATCCAGGGGGGAGCCGGAGAGCCGGACGGTGCCGCCCCGCGGCAGCGCCTCGGCGGCGAGCAGGGCCGCATTGAGGGCGATGGGGACGAGCGGGGCCGGCAGTGCCACCGCCTGTTCCAGCCCCGCCAGGTCGAATCGGACCCGCGGCGCGGCCGGGGCGCCGCGGAGCAGGACCTCCATTGCCGCCGGCTCCATCGCTTCGGTCGGACCGCCCCAGGCCGCGCCATAAAGGCGGAGGCGCTGGCGGAGGGCGACGCCACTCTCCTGCGCCACCTCCAGCAGCTCGTCGCCGGCCTGCGGCAGCAGGTCGAGCGCGCCGGCGAGGCTGCCGATGGCGCCGCCGAGGTCGTGGCAGAGCCGGGCGCAGAGCGTCCTCGCCAGGCTGATGTCGGAAGGAGGGGTCATAGGCGGTTTCCTATGGGCCGCCCGCTGGGCTAGCGTGCCGGTGTTAGCGAAACGTTGCACGGCCTGCTTTGCAGGGGGAGTCCAGGTGCCGAGCCTACTCGAACCAGGCATGCGGGTGCGCCATCCCGGCCAGCCGGATTGGGGGATCGGGCAGATCCAGTCCGTCATCGGCGACCGGGTGACCGTCAATTTCGAGAATGCCGGCAAGGTCCTGATCAACGCCGCCGTGGTGACGCTGGAACCCCTCGCCGAGCCATGGCCCTGACGCAGGGCTGCGCCGCAGGGGCCGGGGGCTTGCGGATGACGGGGGTCGCGGCCCAAATGGGCGTCACCGTGTCATCCGCCCGGAGGGAAGCCCGTCCATGATCGATCCGTTCGGCCGACGGATCTCCTATCTCCGCGTCTCCGTGACCGACCGTTGCGACCTTCGCTGCGTCTACTGCATGGCGGAGGACATGACCTTCCTGCCGAAGCGGGAGGTCCTGACGCTCGAGGAGCTGGACCGGCTCTGCGGCGCCTTCATCGGCCTCGGCGTCGAGAAGATCCGACTGACCGGGGGCGAGCCGCTGGTGCGGCGCGGCGTCATCGGCCTGATCCGCAGCCTCGGCGGGCGGATCGGCGAGGGCGGGCTCAAGGAGCTCACCATCACCACCAACGGCACCCAGCTGCCGAAGATGGCGGATGACCTGTACGCGGCCGGCGTGCGGCGCATCAACGTTTCGCTCGATACGCTGGACCCGGGCGTGTTCAAGGCGGTGACGCGCTGGGGCGAGATCGGCCAGACGCTGGACGGCATCTTCGCCGCCAAGGCGGCCGGGCTCGCGGTCAAGATCAATGCCGTCGCACTGAAAGGCGTGAACGAGGGCGAGTACGACCGCATGCTCGCCTGGTGCGGCGAGCACGGCTTCGACCTCACCCTAATCGAGACCATGCCGCTCGGCGAGATCACGGGCGACCGGATGGACCAGTACCTGCCCCTCTCCGCGGTGCGGGACCGGCTGCGCGAGCACTGGACGCTGGAGCCGACGGATTACCGCACCGGCGGCCCGGCCCGGTACTACACGGTTAAGGAAACCGGAAGGCGGATCGGCTTCATCACCCCGATGACGCACAACTTCTGCGAAAGCTGCAACCGCGTCCGCCTGACCTGCACCGGCACGCTCTACATGTGCCTCGGCCAGGAGGATGCCGCCGACCTGCGCCAAGTGCTGCGCGACCCCGGGGCCGGCGACGGGGGCCTCCGCGCGGCGATCGAGGCGGCAATGCTGCGGAAGCCGAAGGGCCATGACTTCGTCATCGAGCGGCGCGAGGCCCGGCCGGCCGTCGCCCGCCACATGAGCGTGACCGGAGGCTGACCCCCATGACCCTGCTGCAGGATCTGGCCTCCCGCCTCGCCATCCCCGGCCTGCCGGACTGGACGGGGCTGCTCGCCCTGCTCGTCCTTCTGCTGGTCGGCCTCGCCTATCTGCTGATGCCCTTCAGCGTCTTCGGGCTGAAGGGGCGGCTCGACACGGTCGAGGCGCAGCTGGACGAGATCCAGGGTGAGCTGCGGCTGATCGCCATGCGCCTCGCCGATGCGCCGCGCCGCAGCACCGTTTCCGAGGACTGGATGGACCTGCCCCCGGCCCAGCCGGAGCCGCGGCGGCAGCCTTCCTGGCAGGAGGCCTCGCGCCGCGGCCGGGCGGAGCCGCGGATCGACTAGGCCTAGCTTGCCCTCGCGGCCCGGGCGAGGCTTGATGGCCCATCCGGCGGAGTGGGGCGATGCGCGTCAGCGTCATCCAGATGAACCAGGGCAGCGAGAAGCAGGCCAATCTCGACCAGGCGCGGCGGCTGATCGAGGCCGCGGTGGCGGCAGACAGGCCGCATCTCGTCTCCCTGCCCGAAACCTGGACCAATCTCGGCGGCGGCCGGGAGAGCCGGCAGGCGGCCGCCGAGATCCTGCCCGCGCCCGGCGAGGCGGGCGGCGCGGCCTATGAGCTGATGCGCGGCCTCGCCCGCGGCCACGGAATCCATCTCCATGGCGGCTCGATGATCGAGGCGCCGGGGCCGGAGGATGATCCGGAGAAGCTCTACAACACCACCGTGGTCTTCGACCCGGAGGGGCGCGAGATCGCCCGCTACCGCAAGATCCACATGTTCGACATCGTGGCCCCCGACGGCACCGGCTACCGCGAGAGCGCCCTCTACGGCGCCGGCGACCGGCTGGTGACCTTCGAGGCCGGCGGCATCGCCTTCGGCTGCACCATCTGCTACGACATGCGCTTCGCTGAACATTACGTGGCGTTGCGGCGCCTGGGGGCAGAGGCGATCCTCGTGCCCTCGAACTTCACCCTGCAGACCGGCAAGGACCATTGGGAGCCGCTGCTGAAGGCGCGCGCCATCGAGACCCAGTGCTGGGTCATCGCCGCGGCCTCCACCGGGCAGTACCTCGAGCGCGGGCAGCCGCGCTCGGTCTACGGGCATTCGCTGGTGGCCGACCCCTGGGGGCATGTCGTCGCCCGCGCCTCCGACGGCACCGGCTGGGCGACGGCGCGGATCGACCCGGCCATCACCGCGCGCGTCCGGCGCGACATGCCAGTGATGGACCACCGTGCCGCCCGCCGGCTCGACCTCGACGCCGCGGCGCGCGGCGCGTGACGGAGCCCGCGCCGGCGCCCTTCCCGCAGCCGGTGAGCCTGGCGCCGAGGGATTTCGCCGGGCGCATCACCTTCTTCGCCGCCGCAACCGAGGTGGCGGCGGCGGCCAAGGCCCGGCTGATCGCCCGCTACGGCGATGCGCCGGTGGAGCAGGCCCGCGCCATCGTCTCCCTCGGCGGCGACGGCTGCATGCTGGAGACGCAGCACCGGCTGCTCGGCCGCAACCTGCCGGTCTACGGGATGAATTGCGGCAGCGTCGGCTTCCTGATGAACGACTACCGCGAGGAGGCGCTGCCCGAGCGCCTGGCCGAGGCGCAGGCCGCGACGCTGCATCCCTTGCGCATGCGCGCCACCTCGGCCGACGGCACCGTGCGCGAGGCGCCGGCGATCAACGAGGTCTCGCTGCTGCGGGAGACGCGGCAGGCGGCCAAGATCCGCATCCTGGTCGACGGCAAGGAGCGCCTGGCGGAGCTGATCTGCGACGGCGTGCTGGTGGCGACGCCGGCCGGCAGCACCGCCTACAACCTCTCGGCGCATGGGCCGATCGTGCCGCTCGGCGCCAACCTCCTGCCGCTGACGCCGATCTCCGCCTTCCGCCCGCGGCGCTGGCGCGGTGCGCTGCTGCCGGGCGATGCCTCGGTCGTCTTCGAGATCCTCGAGGGGCCGAAGCGCCCGGTCGCCGCCGTCGCCGACTATACCGAGGTGCGCGACGTGCGCCTGGTCGAGGTGCGGGAGGACCGCAGCCTGGCGCTCACCCTGCTCTTCGACCCGGACCACGGCCTCAGCGAGCGGATCATCGCCGAACAGTTCACGGTTTGAGGAGCATCGGCTAGGCTCGGCGCATGGAAGGCAGCCTGCCCGCCTCGGATCGCCGCCTCATCCTCTGCATCGCCATCGGCCAGCTGATCGGCTGGGGCACGCTCTTCTCCGCCTTCCCGCTCTTCGGCGCGCCGATGGCGGCGGAGCTCGGCTGGACGAGCACCGAGTTCAATGCCGGGCTGACCCTCTCCCTGCTCGTCTCCGGCCTTGCCGCCGTGCCAGCCGGGCGCTGGGTGGACCGGCGCGGCGGGCGCTGGCTGCTGGCGCTCGGCGGCTGGGGCGGGGCGGTGCTGCTGGCGGCCTGGTCGCAGGTCTCCGCCCTGCCCGCCTATTGGGCGATTTGGGCGGCGATGGGCCTCGCCCAGGCGACGGCGCTCTGGAGCCCGGCCATGGCCGTCGTCGTGGCGCAGGCGCGGGAGCCGGTGCGGGCCATCACCGGCATCACCTTCATCACCGGCTTCACCGCGACGCTCTTCGTCCCGCTCACCGCGCTGCTGATCGAGCGCCTGGGCTGGCGCGATGCGCTGCTGGCGTTGGCGGCGCTGCAGGCCATCCCCGGCCTGCTGGCCCTCTGGCTGCTGCCGCCGGATGCGGCGCGGGCGGAAGCCGCGAGCGGCGGCAGCTCCGACCTCGGCCGGGCGATGCGGAGCCCGGCCTTCCTCGGCCTCGCCGGGGCGCTGGCGGCGCATGCCTTCATCGGCGTCGGGCTCGGCGCCCATGCCATTCCCCTGCTGCGCGAGCGGGGGTTGCCGGAGGCCTCGGTGCTCGCCCTCGTCGCACTGCATGGGCCCTTCCAGGTGGCGGCGCGGCTGGCGCTCTTCGCGCTCGGGCGGCGGGTGACGATGCGCGGCGTCGGGCGCCTCGCCTCCACCCTCGTGCCCCTCGCCATGCTGGCGCTCGGCCTGGCGCCGCCGGAATTCACCTGGATGCTGCTCTACATTCTCGGCTGGGCGATGGCCGACGGGCTGATGACCATCGTCCGCGCCGCCGGTGTCGCCGAGATCCTGGGCCGCGAGGGCTATGGCGCCATCACCGGCGCGCTGAGCGCGGTGACCGTCCTGCCGCGCACGCTGGCGCCGGTGCTGATCGCGCTGATCTCGGAGGGCGCCTGGGGCTATGGCCCAGTGCCTTGGCTGCTGGCCGGGCTCGGGGCCTTCGGCGCCGCCTGCTTCGCGCTCGCCGCTGCTCAGCGGGGCCGCTGATCCCCGCGGACCGTGCCGCCGGCCGAGCCGCCGACATAGGGCCCGCTGGTGCCGCCCGACTGGCAGGCGGCGAGCAGCAGCAGGGCGAGGAGGATCGCGCCCCTCATGCGGCGTCGTTCAGGTGGCAGGCGCTGCGATGCCCGGCGCCGACCTGTTGCAGCGCCGGCCGCTCCACCCGGCAGCGGTCGAAGGCGAAGGGGCAGCGCGGATGGAAATGGCAGCCGGACGGCGGGTTGAGCGGCGAGGGAATCTCGCCCTTCACCCCCGCGAAGGCCCGTTTGCGGGCCTCGATCCGCGGCACCTCGGCGAGCAACGCCTGGGTGTAGGGATGGTTCGGGCGCCGGAAGACCTCCTCCGACGGCGCCTCCTCCACCACGCGGCCGAGATACATGATCACCACGCGATCCGAGAGATGCTCCACCACGCCGAGGTCATGGCTGATGAAGAGATAGGTGAGGTCGAGCTCCCGCCGCAGCTTCATGAAGAGGTTGAGGATCTGCGCCTGGATGGAGACGTCGAGCGCCGCCACCGCCTCGTCGCAGACGAGGAATTCCGGCTGCACGGCAAGCGCGCGCGCGATGCCGATGCGCTGGCGCTGGCCGCCCGAGAACTGGTGCGGGTAGCGCCCCTTCAAAGCCGGGTCGAGGCCGGCACGGCGCAGCTGGTCGTCGACATAGGTCTCGATCTCGCCGCGCTTCGCCAGGCCGTGGTATTGCGGCGCCTCGCCGACGATCTCCTGCACCTTCAGCCGCGGATTGAGCGAGGCGTAGGGGTCCTGGAAGATCATCTGGGTGCGTAGCTTCGCCTCGCGCGTCTCCGCGGCGTTGAGGCTGCGGAGGTCGCGGCCGCGCCAGAGGATGCTGCCGTCGCTCGGCGGCATGATGCCGGCGACCATGCGGCCGAGCGTCGACTTGCCGCAGCCGCTCTCGCCGACGAGGCCCACCACCTCGCCCTTGCGGATGGTGAGGTCGACGCTGTCCACCGCGTGCACCACCTCCTCGCGGAGATTGGCGCCGAGGCGTTTCGCCAGGCGGCCAGCGAAGTCCAGCGTCTTCGAGAAGCGCTTGGAGACGCCGCGCAGCTCGATGATCGGCTCGGCCAAGGTCTCGGCGGCGGGCGGCGCGGTCAGGGTCTCGCTCATGCCGCCACGGCCTCCTGATGCGGGTGGATGCAGCGGGCCTGCTGGCCCGGACGGTACTCGGCGAAGGGCGGCGGCTCGGCGCAGCCCGGCTCGGCGCGCGGGCAGCGGGAGCGGAAGGCGCAGCCGGCCGGCAGGTTGAGCAGGGAAGGCGTCATGCCCGGGATCTGCCGCAGCGCCTCGCCGCGCTTGTTGCGGCTCGGCACGCTGCCGATCAGGCCGAGCGTGTAGGGATGCAGCGGCGCATCGAGCACCTGGGTGACAGGCCCGCTCTCGACCACCTTCCCGGCATACATCACCGCGATGTCGTCGGCGAGGCCGGCGACGACGGAAAGGTCATGGGTGATCCAGACCAGCGCGGTGCCGAATTGTGCGCAAAGCTTCTGCGCCTCGGCGAGGATCTGGCCCTGGATGGTCACGTCGAGCGCCGTGGTCGGCTCATCCGCCACGATCACGTCGGGCTTGTGCAGCAGCGCGATGGCAATGGCGACGCGCTGGCGCATTCCGCCCGAGAACTGGTGCGGATAGGCCTTCAGCCGCTCGTCCGGGCTCGGGATGCCGACCTGGCCGAGCGCGTCGCGGGCGCGCTGCCGTGCCTCCTCGCGGCTGACCTTGGCATGGGCCTGGACCGTCTCGATCATCTGCGTGTCGATGCGGAGGACCGGGTTGAGGGTCATCATCGGGTCCTGGAAGATCATCGCGATGCGGTTGCCGCGCAGGCCCCGCATCTCGGCTTCCGGCAGCGTCGCCAGGTCGCGGCCCTTGAACAGGATCTGCCCGCCCGCGATCCGCCCCGGCGGGTCGACCAAGCCGAGGATCGAAAAGCCGGTGACGGTCTTGCCCGAGCCGCTCTCGCCGACAAGTCCCATCACCTTGCCAGCCTCGACGGTGAAAGAAACGTCGTCCACCGCCTTCACCACGCCGGCGCGGGTGAAGAAATGCGTCTTGAGGTTCCGCACCTCCAGGGTGGGGGCGCTCACTTCTTCAGCCTCGGGTTCAGCACGTCGCGCAACTGGTCGCCGACCAGGTTGATCGAGACGATGGTCACAAGGAGGGCGATGCCGGGATAGAAGCTGATCCAGTACTTCCCGCTCAGCATGTATTCGTAGCCGTTGGAGATGAGGAGGCCGAGCGAGGGCTCCGTGATGGGCACGCCGAGGCCGAGGAAGGACAGCGTCGCCTCGAGGGCGATGGCCCGGGCCACCTGCATGGTGCCGACGACGATCAGCGGCGGCAGGCAGTTCGGCAGCAGGTGGCGGAAGATGATGCGACGTGTCGGCAGGGCGAGGCACTGTGCCGCCTCGATATACTCCCGCCGCCGCTCGACGAGAGCGGAGCCGCGCACGGTCCGGGCGTAATAGGCCCATTCCACGATCACCAGCGCGAGCACGACGTTGAAGATGCCCTTGCCGAGGAAGGCGAGGATCATCAGCGCGGCCAGGATCGCCGGAAAGGAGAGCTGGAGATCGACCAGCCGCATGATGAGGCTGTCCGTCCGCCCACCGGCATAGGCGGCCAGCATCCCGAGCGAGGCGCCGACCAGGCAGGCGATGATGGCCGAGCCCGCGCCCACGATCAGCGAGATGCGGAGGCCGTACATGATCCCCGAGAGCATGTCCCGCCCCTGGTCATCCGTCCCGAGCCAGTAGGTGAAGCCGGCGCCGCCCACCGTGCCCGGCTCCATCCGCCCGTCCATGATGTCGAGCTGGGCGAGGTCGTAGGGGTTCTGCGGCGCGATCCAGGGCGCCAGCACCGCGATGGCGACGATGGCGAGGAAGACCACCAGCCCGAAGAGCGCGATGCGCGAGGCGGCGAATTCCGAGACGAAGCGCTGGAAGGGCGTCTCGACCTTCGGCGCCGGCGCCGCGGGGGAGGCGCCGATCGTGGTGCTGCTCATTGCTTGCCCTCCAGCCGGACGCGGGGATCGAGCAGGGAATAGGTGATGTCGACGACGAGGTTGATGGTGATGAAAAGCAGCACGATCATCATCAAGTAGGCGACCATCACCGGCCTATCGAGCACGTTAATGCTGTCGATGATGAGCTTGCCCATGCCAGGCCAGGCGAAGACGCTTTCCGTCACCACCGAGAAGGCGATGGTCCCGCCAAACTCGAGGCCAACGACGGTGACGACCGGGATCAGGATGTTCTTGAAAACGTGGACGAAGGTGACACGGGCGGGCGAGAGCCCCTTGGCACGGGCGAATTTCACGTAGTCCATCAGCATCGTCTCCCGCACGCCCGCGCGGGTCAGGCGGATGACGAGGCTGATCTTGAACAGCGCCAGGTTCAGCGCCGGCATGATGAGATGGGCGATGCCGTCACTCGTCAGGAAGGACCAGCGCATGCCGAGGATGGTCACCGTCTCGCCCCGCCCGGTGCTCGGCAGCCAGCCGAGCTGCACGGCGAAAACCATGATGAGCATCAGCCCGACCCAGAAGGTCGGCAGGGAGAAGCCGAGGATGCTCGTCGCCATGATCCCCTTGCTGAGCGCGCTGTTCGGCTTCAGCCCGGCATAGAGGCCGAGCGGCAGGCCGATGATCAGCGCAGCGATGGTGGCGCCGATGGCGAGCTCGAGGGTTGCCGGCATCCGCTCGAGGATCAGCTTCAGCGCCGGCTCGTTGAAGACGAAGGAGCGGCCGAGATCGCCCTGCAGAGCGTTGCCGAGGAAGACGAGGTATTGCCGCCAGAGCGGCAGGTCGAGGCCGAGCGCCTTGACCGCCCGCTCCCGCTCGAACTGGTCGGCCTCGGGGCTGATCAGGATCTCGACCGGGTCGCCGACCGCGAAGACGCCGAGGAAGACCAGCAGCGACATGACCAGGACGACGGCGGTCGCCTGGATCAGCCGGCGGAGGAGGAAGGCCGTCATCGTGCGGCCGCCGGGCGGACATCCTGCGCCCGCGTCAGCTCATCCGCCCGCGCCTCCATGGCGAAGCCGCGGCGCATGGCCCAGGCATTCTTCTGGATGTGCAGCGGCGCGATGCCGACATCCTCCATGACGATCCGCGTCGCCTGCTGCAGCAGAACCTCGCGCTTCGCATCGTCCAGCTCGCGCATGGCCTGCTCCAGGATGCGGTCCGCCTCCGGGTTGGAGTAGCGGCCGCGGTTGGAGGCGCCATAGCCCTTCTCGCGGTCGAAGCTCGCCGTCAGGTTGCGGAGCGGATTGGACGCCTCGCCGGAGCTGGTGCCCCAGCCGATCAGGAAGGAGGAGAGCTCCTGCCGCGCCGCGCGGCCGATGAAGGTGGTCCAGGGCTGCGCCTCGACCGCCGTCCGCACCCCGGCCCGCGACCACATCTGGCCGATGGCCTGGATGATGCGGGCATCGTTCGGGTAGCGGTCGTTCGGCCCGTGCAAGGTGATGCGGAAGCCCTGCGGGAAGCCCGCCTCCGCCAGCAGCCGCTTCGCCGCCTCGGCGTCGAAGCGCGGCGGGTTAAGGCCCGCGACATAGCCGAAGCTTCCCTCCGGCAGGAACTGCCCGGCCGGGATGGCGGCACTCTCCATCACACGCTCGGTGATGGCGTTGCGGTCGATCGCCATGGACAGCGCCTGGCGCACCCGCAGGTCGCGCAGCGGGTTGCGCGGGATCGGCTTGCCCTCGTTGTCGGTGACGAAGGGTGAGGAGTCGTCCCGCATATGGTCGAAGCTGAGGAAGATGACGCGGAGCCCGGTGGTCTCGGCCAAGGCCAGCCGCTGGTCGGTGCGCAGCTTGGCGAGGTCGCTGGTCGGCACCTGGTCGATCACGTCCACGTCGCCGGCGAGCAGGGCCGCGGTGCGCGCCGCGTCGTTGGTGATCATGCGGTAGTTCACGCGGCTCCAGGCCGGGCGCGGGCCGAAGTAGCCGTCGTTCCGCTCGAACTCGATGCGGTCGCCGTTGCGATGGCTGAGCATGCGGAAGGGCCCGGTGCCCACCGCCATCGGCCCTGCATTGAAGCCCTCGGTCGTCGCGTCGGCATGCGTCTCGCGGTCGAGGATCATCACGCTGGCGAGGTCGGTCGGCATCAGCGGGTAGGGCGAGGCGGTATGGAGCCGGAGGGTATGGCTGTCGACGATCTCCACCCGGGTGATCGGCCGCGTGTAGATGGCATAGGAGGAGGGCGAATTCGGGACCTTCGGCACGCGGTCGAAGGTGAAGGCGACATCCTCCGCGGTGAAGGGCGAGCCGTTGTGGAAGGTGACGCCCTGGCGGAGCTTGAACTCCCAGACCGTGTCGGAGACCGGGCGCCAGCTCTCGGCCAGGGCCGGCATGATGCGGGCACGCGCATCCGTCTGGGTCAGGCCGCTGAAGATCATCTGCGCCACCGCCGTATTCGGCGAGAGCTGGTGATAATGCGGGTCGATCGAGGTGACCGGGGCACCGACCCCCATGGTGACGGTCTGTGCCCGCAACGGGCCGCCCGCCCATCCCGCAATTGCCAGACCGACGGCCAGACCGGCCGCGCGACGAAATGCTGTCATGATGTCCCTCGGAAGCCCCAGCAGGACGAAAGCTAGCATTCCGGTCATCCTCTCGCCAGCTTCCACCCGGATGCTGCCGGGCGCGACCGTCGATCGCGGGCGGGCATTCCACCCGAACAGGTGGCTTTGCCCCACCCGTCCGACGGGACTGTGGGCATGCGAGGCGTGAGCGGCGCGGCACCCTGCCCTCCCCGGGCGCAAGGCCGGTGCCAGGCGGTTGGCGAAGCCCGCAACCAGCGGTAACCTGCCCGCGATCCGGGAGACATGCATGAAACGCCGCACTGCCACGGGCTATGGCCTCGCCGCCGCCCTGCTCATCGCCGCCCCCGCCGTCGCGCAGACGGCCGAGACCACGCTGAACATCGGCATCGGCGGGGCCGTCACCTCGGTCGACCCGCATTTCTACAATGCCTCGCCGAACAACAGCCTGGCGATGCATATCTTCGACCGCCTGGTGGAGCGGGATGCGCGGGCGCAGCCCTATCCGGGCCTGGCGGAGAGCTGGAGGGTGATCGGCGAGACGGTCTGGGAGTTCAAGCTCCGCCCCGGCGTGAAGTGGCATGACGGGCGCGACTTCACCGCCGAGGACGTCGCCTTCACCATCGGGCGCGCGCCCAACGTCCCCGGCAGCCCGGGCGGCTTCGGCGGCTTCGTCCGCGCCATCGTGCGGGTGGAGGCGGTCGACCCGCTGACCGTCCGCTTCCACACCGCGCGGCCGCACCCGCTGCTGCCGACCGAGCTCGCCTCCGTCGCCGTCATCGCCCGCCATGCGGCGGAGGGCGCCAGCACGGAGGACTTCAACAGCGGCCGCGCGGCGATCGGCACCGGCCCCTACCGCATGGTCGCCTACCGCTCCGGCGACCGCACCGAGCTCGCCCGCAACGAGGCCTATTTCCGCGGGCCGGAGCCCTGGGCGCGGGTCAACTACCGCTTCATCGGCAATGACGGCGCCCGCACGGCGGCGCTACTTGCCGGCGATGTGGACATGATCGACCAGGTGCCCTCGACCGACCTCGTGCGGATGCGGCGGGACCCGAAGGTCACCATCTCCGAGATCCAGGGCCTCCGTCTCATCTACCTGCTGATGGACCACTCGCGGCAGCGCGACGTGCCCTTCACCAGCGACAATGACGGCAAGCCGCTTGCCGCCAACCCGTTCAACGATGTCCGCGTGCGCCGCGCGCTCTCCCTGTCGATCAACCGTCAGGCCCTGGCCGAGCGGGTGATGGAGGGCACTGCTCAGCCGACCGGGCAGTGGCTGCCGGAAGGAACCTTCGGCTACAATCCGGAGGTGCGGCCGCCCGCCTTCGATGCCGACGGCGCCAAGCGGCTGCTGGCCGAGGCGGGCTTCCCGCAGGGCTTCCGCATGACCCTGCACAGCCCGAACGACCGCTACCCGAACGACGCCAAGACGGCGCAGGCGGTGGCGCAGATGTTCACCCGCATCGGTATCCGGACGGAGGTGGAGGCAGTGCCCTGGGCCAGCTTCTCGCAGCGCTCCAACCGGCAGGAATACGCCATCCGCCTCAGCGGCTGGGGCAGCGTCACCGGCGAGGCGAGCTATGCGCTGGTCAATATCCTCGGCACCTATGACCGCGAGCGGCGGACGGGCGCCAGCAACAGCGGCCGCTATTCGAACCCGGAGCTCGATGAGTTGACCGCACGCGCCGCCGCCACGATCGACGACCGGCAGCGCGAGCAGCTGCTCCGCGAGGCGGTGAAGATGGCCATGGACGACGTCGCCATCATCCCGCTCTTCCAGCTCGTGAACAGCTGGGCGCTCAGGAAGGGCCTCACCTACGAAGCCCGCATGGACGAGCGCACCACGGCCATGGCGGTGCGAACCGCCAACTGACGGAAATAGATGAGGGGTCCGGGGAGAATACCTTCTCCCCGGCCTTTCTACTCTTCGGTGGCTGGCGCCACCGGCAGGATGGACGTCTCCTTGACGGTAGCGATGGCGAGCAGCGTCTCCACCCTTTGCACGCCGGACTGGGCGCGCAGCTCGTCATTGAGGAAGGCGTCGAGCGCCGGCAGGTCGGCCAGCCGCACCTTCAGCAGGTAGGTCCAATCGCCGGTGATGGCGTGGCATTCCAGCACCGCCTCCTGCCGCCGCATCGCCTTGCGGAAGGCGGCCTCGTCCCGCCCCGGGGCGACGGTGACGAGGATATGCACCAGCAGCGGGCAGCCCGCCGCGACCGGATCGAGATCCGCCCGCCAGCCGCGTATGACGCCGCGCTCCTCCAGCCGCTTTACCCGTTCGGCGGTGGCGGAGACCGAAAGCCCCGCCACCTTTGCCAGCTCCGCCAGCCCCGCGCTGCCGTCCAGCTGCAGCGCGACCGTGATGTTCCGGTCGATCTCATCCATGACGCAAGACTATGCGCCCGATGCCACCTTGGGAACGGAAAGAATCACACGTAGTGCTCGGCCAGCGGGCGGAAGCCGTTGAAGGCCTGGCTGGCATAGGTGGTCACATAGGCGCCGGTCGCCAGCAGCTCCACCCGGTCGCCGCAATCGAGCGAGAGCGGCAGGCGGTAGTTCGACTTCTCGTACAGCGTGTCTGTGCTGTCGCAGGTCGGGCCGGCGATCGTCACCGGACCATCCGCCTCGCCGTCATGCGGGGTGCGGAAGGCGTACTTGATCGCCTCGCCCTCGGTCTCGGCCAGCCCGCCGAACCGGCCGATATCGAGATAGACCCAGCGCACCGGGTCGTCCTTCGCCTTGCGCGAGACCAGCACCACCTCGGCGCTGACGACGCCGGCATCGCCGACCATGAAGCGGCCCGGCTCGATGACGATCTCCGGCAGGGCATTGCCGAAATGCTCGGTCATGGCGCCCATGATGGCCGCGCCGAAATCGTCGATCTCCGGCACCTCGGAGCGGTAGCGCACCGGGTAGCCGCCGCCGAGATTGACCATGCGCACCTTCACCCCCGCATCGCGCAGGTCGGTGAAGAGCATGGCGACCTTGGCGATCGCCGCCTCATAGGCATCCGTCCGCGTCTGCTGGCTGCCAACATGGAAGGAGAGGCCGAAGGGGTCGAGGCCGAGTTCGCCGGCGAGGAGCATCAGCTCGCGCGCCATCTCCAGCTCGCAGCCGAACTTCTTCGACAGCGGCCATTCGGCGCCGACATTGCCGACCAGGATGCGGCAGTAGACCCGCGCGCCGGGGGCGGAGCGGGCGAGCTTGCGCAGCTCCGCCTCGCTGTCGAAGGCGAACATGCGCACGCCGGCGGCATGGGCGGCGCGGATCGCGCTTTCCTTCTTCACCGTGTTGCCGAAGCTGATCCCCTCGGCGCGCGAGCCGGCGGCGAGGCAGGCCTCGATCTCCTCCCAGCTTGCGGCATCGAAGGAGGAGCCGAGGCCGACCAGGCGCTCCAGCACCGGCGCGGCCGGGTTGGCCTTCACGGCGTAGTAGATGCGGGCGAGCGGCAGGGCGGCCGCGAGGCGCCGGTAGTTCTCCTCAACCCGGTCGACATCGAGGACGAGGCAAGGCGTGGCCGGCGCATGGTCGCGCAGGAAGCGGGAGACCTTGGGGGTCATCGCACTATTCCCTACAGACAGTAGGACCGCCCCGGATCGGGCGGCGGCCCCAGATTGACGAAACGGTCGAACGAACCAGCGACCAAACGGACCGCGCGGCTTGCGCCTCACGGGGTTGCCAGAACGCTTGACGTCGTTGCGTAAACCTTGCGCCGCGGTGACCTTGTCTAGGCTGCGCCGTTGTGGAGGGGCGCCGGGTTCCGTGGGCTTGGGGCCAGAGGCACGTGCGTACTGCGTCTAAGCCGGCATATAGGCCCCACCCCTGGGGGTGGAAAGCGGAAAATGCAGGCCGACCCAGATTATTTTCCCGCGCCCCCGCCGGAGCACCGGAAACTACGCCGGAAGCCCGCTGCGGTTCCCGCTGATCCGCCGGTCGTGACACGGAAGGGCCGGGGAATTTGCCGCAGGCAACTCAGCAACGGTCCTTCGACGGGCGCTAGTTGCGGCCGATAATCCCCTTGGCCAGCGGGCTCGACGGGTCGGCCGCGTGCTGCCGCGGCATCCGTCCGGCCAGGAAGGCCTGCCGCCCCGCCTCCACCGCCGCCTTCATGGCGCGGGCCATCCGCACCGGGTCCTGCGCATGGGCGATGGCGCTGTTCATCAGCACCGCGTCGCAGCCGAGCTCCATGGCGAAGGCCGCGTCGGAGGCGGTGCCGACGCCGGCATCGACCAGCACCGGCACGCGCGCCTGCTCGATGATCGCCCGGATCATCACCGGGTTCTGGATGCCGAGGCCCGAGCCGATCGGCGCGCCGAGCGGCATGATGGCGACGGCGCCCATCTCCTCGAGCCGCCGGGCGGCGACCGGGTCGTCCGCGCAGTAGACCATCACCTGGAAGCCGTCCTTCAGCAGCGCCTCCAGCGCCTCGAAGGTCGCCCGCATGTCGGGGTAGAGGAAGGGCGGCGGCCCCAGCACCTCGAGCTTGACGAGGTTCCACCCCCCTGCCTCGCGGGCGAGGCGCAGGGTGCGGACGGCGTCCTCGGCGGTGAAGCAGCCGGCGGTGTTCGGCAGGTAGGTGTAGCGGCGCGGGTCCACATGGTCCTGCAGCATCGGCGCCTTCGGGTCGCCGAGATTGACCCGGCGCACGGCGACGGTGACGATCTCGGCGCCGGAGGCGTCGATGGCCCGGCCCGTCTCCTCCAGATCCTTGTAGCGCCCGGTGCCGACGATCAGGCGCGAGCGGAAGCGCAGTCCGGCGACCTCCCAGCTGTCGTCCTGGGTCGGCTGTGGCAATCCGTCCATGGTTCAGCCTCCGCCGATGAAATGTACGATCTCCAGCCGGTCGCCGGCGGCAAGTCGCGTCGCGGCATAGGTGGAGCGGGGGACGATCTCGAGGTTGCGCTCGACCGCGACCTTGCGCGTGTCGAGCCCGATCCGCTCCAGCAGCTCGGCGAGGGTGACGGGCGCCGGCTCCTGCCGGGGCTCGCCATTCACGGTGATCTGGATCTCTGCGTCCATGGCCAAGAATGTGGCGAAGCCGGGGGCCGAGGACAAGCCGGGCGCCGCGAGCCCATCCGCTTGCCCCCCGAAACCCCTCCGTGCTAGCGCAACCGCCCCGATCCCCGCCGGATATCCATCATGTCGCCCCCGCTGGTCGTCGTCCTGAATGGCCCGAACCTCAACCTGCTCGGAGTGCGGGAGCCGGACAAGTACGGCAACGCCACCCTCGACGACGTGGAGGCGCTCTGCGCCGAGGTGGCGGAGGGGCTAGGCCTCGCCATCGACTTCCGCCAGACCAATGCCGAGGGCGAGCTGATCACCTGGGTGCAGGAATGCCACGGCCGGGCAGCGGGAATCGTCATCAACCCGGCCGGCTACACCACCACCTCCATCGGGCTGATGGACGCCCTGCTGGCGGTGGGGCTGCCGGTGATCGAGGTCCACATCACCAATATCCACCGCCGGGAGGAGTTCCGGCAGCACAGCTTCGTCTCCAAGGCCGCGACGGGGGTCATCGCCGGGCTCGGCGTCCAGGGCTATGCCCTGGCGCTCGAGGCGATGGCCGGGCTGATCGGCACCGACGACCCGGACGACGACGAAGCCTGAGGACGAGCATGAGCAACGGCATCCAATTCGACCCCGAGGCGATCCGCGCCCTCGCCCAGATCCTGCGCGACACCGACCTGACCGAGATCGAGCTGGTCGAGAAGGACAGCCGCATCCGCGTCGCGCGCGAGCCGGCCGCGGCCGCCCCCCTCGCCGGCTGGCCCACCGGCATGATGCAGGCCCCGGCGCCGATGCCGCCCGCCGCGCCGCCCGCAGCCACCATCGTCAATGCCGAGGCCACCGAGGTGCCGGATGCCAAGCACCCGGGCCTGGTCGCCTCGCCCATGGTCGGCGTCGCCTATCTTTCGCCGGAGCCGGGCCAGCCGAATTTCGTCACCGTCGGCGCCAAGGTGGCGCAGGGCCAGACCCTGCTGCTGATCGAGGCGATGAAGACCTTCAACCAGATCCGCGCGCCCCGCGCCGGCACGGTCACCCGCATCCTCGTCGAGTCCGGCACGCCGGTCGAATATGGCGAGCCGCTGCTGATCGTCGAATAACCATGTTCGGCAAGGTCCTGATCGCCAATCGCGGCGAGATCGCGCTGCGCGTCCACCGCGCCTGCCAGGAGATGGGCATCCGCACCGTCGCCGTGCATTCCACGGCCGACGCCTCCGCGATGCATGTGCGCCTCGCCGATGAGAGCGTCTGCATCGGCCCGCCCGCAGCGCGGGACAGCTACCTGAACGTCGCCGCCATCCTCTCGGCGGCCGCCATCACCGGCGCGGATGCGGTGCATCCCGGCTACGGCTTCCTTTCGGAGAACGCCTCCTTCGCCGAGATGGTGGAGGCGCATGGCCTCGCCTTCATCGGCCCCTCGCCCTCGCATATCCGCATGATGGGCGACAAGATCCAGGCGAAGGACGCGATGCGCCGGCTCGGCGTGCCGCTCGTCCCCGGCAGCCTCGGGGCGCTGGCCTCCATCGAGGAGGCGCGGCAGGTGGCCTCCGAGGTGAAGTACCCCGTCCTCATCAAGGCGGCCGCCGGCGGCGGCGGGCGCGGCATGAAGGTCGCCCATTCCGAGGATGAGCTGGAGGAGGCCTGGCGCGTCGCCCGCACCGAGGCCAAGGCCGCCTTCGGCAATGACGAGGTCTATCTCGAGAAATACCTCGACCGCCCGCGCCATATCGAGCTGCAGGTCCTGGCCGACACCCACGGCAGCGTCGTCCATTTCGGCGAGCGCGATTGCTCGCTGCAGCGCCGCCACCAGAAGCTGGTGGAGGAGGCCGGCTCGCCCGTGCTGAACGCCGCCGAGCGCGATGCGCTGGGCGCGCAGGTAACGCGGGCCTTGCGCGAGCTCGGCTACCGCAATGCCGGCACCCTCGAATTCCTCTGGCAGGACGGCCAGTTCGCCTTCATCGAGATGAACACCCGCCTGCAGGTGGAGCATCCGGTGACGGAGATGGTCTGCGGCATCGACCTGGTGAAGGAGCAGCTCCGTGTCGCCGCCGGCGAGGCGCTGGGCTACGACCAGTCCGAGATCCGCTTCCACGGCCATGCCATCGAGTGCCGGATCACCGCGGAGGATCCGGAGACCTTCGCCCCCTCCCCCGGCCGGGTGCACACCTATCACGCGCCGGGTGGCCTCGGGGTGCGCGTGGATAGTGCGCTCTACTCCGGCTATGCCGTTCCGCCACATTACGACAGCCTGATCGCCAAGCTGGTGGTCCATGGCGCGACCCGGGCGGAGGCCATAGCCCGGCTGAAGCGGTCGCTCGCCGAGATGGTGGTGGACGGCATCAGCACCACCCTGCCGCTGCACCGGGCCATCATGGAGGACCCGGAATTCCAGGCCGGGGACTACACGATCCACTGGCTGGAGCGCTTCGTGGCGCGGCGGCTCGCGCAGGGCTGAAGGGGAAACCGTGGCGGCAGGCCGGCCGGCTGTCTATGCTGCCGCCATGCAGCGCCACAGCATCGCCGAGGCGAAGGAGCGCTCCCGCACCCGACCGGTCGTGCCCTCGCGCTTGGGGCAGCGGCCTCCCCGGCGGCTCGACCGCGGCGGGTCGGGGCCTGAGCCGGTGCCCCGCCGCCTGGCCGCCCCCGCATGAGCCGCCGCCATATCGACATCACGCCGGAGCTGATGCTCCGTGCCTATCGCGCCGGCCTCTTTCCCATGGCGGAGAGCCGCGGCGGCGACCGGCTCTACTGGCTCGACCCGGAGCGGCGCGGCATCATCCCGCTCTATGAGGGCTTCCACCTCCCCAAGCGGCTGATGCGCACCGTCCTCTCGGGCCCCTACGAGGTCACCGCCGACCGCGACTTCCCCGGCATCATCACCGGCTGCGCCGCCGCCGCGCCGGGGCGCGAGGACACCTGGATCAACCCGGAGATCGAGCATCTCTTCCTCGCCCTGCACCGCCAGGGCCATGCCCATTCGATCGAGGTCTGGCAGGAAGGGCGGCTGGTCGGCGGGCTCTATGGCGTCATCCTCGGCGCTGCCTTCTTCGGCGAGAGCATGTTCAGCCGGGCGCGGGATGCCTCCAAGGTGGCGCTGGTGCATCTGGTGGCGCGGCTCCGGCTCGGCGGCTTCACCGTGCTCGACAGCCAGTTCCTGACGGAGCACCTCTCCCAATTCGGCGCCCACGAGATTCCGCGCGCCGACTACAAGCGCCGCCTCGCCCATGCCGTCGCCATGCGCGCCGAGTGGCACGCCAGCTTCGATCCCGGCCTGCTGGAGGCCGAGATCCGCGCCCTCCGCGCCGCTACCCCGCATGAATGACGCGGCGGAGGCCCCGCCCCCGGCCCACCGGGTGCAGGGCGGCAGCGCGACCTCGGATGTGGTGCTCTCCGCCCATGCCGGGGGCAATGCCGCCCTGTTCCCGCGGATCCTGGCCCTGCACGTCCCGCCCGGCGCGGTGATCGCCGATGTCACCTATGGCCAGGGCGTCTTCTGGCAGCAGGTGCCGGAGGGGCTCTACCGGGTGCTGCCCTCCGACCTCGCCACCGGGACGGATTGCCGCGCCCTCCCCCATGCCGATGGCAGCATCGACGCCCTGGTGCTCGACCCGCCCTATATGGAGGGCCTGCTCCGCCCCAAGGCCGGCACGCGGGGCGGGCTCGGCAGCCATGCCGGGCTCCGCACCTACTACGCCGCCGGCGGCGAGGGCGAGGCGCCAGGCGGCGGACGCTGGCACCAGGCGGTGCTCGACCTCTACCTCGCCGCGGCGGCCGAGGCGCGTCGGGTGCTGCGCGACCACGGCATCCTCATCGTGAAGTGCCAGGACGAGGTCAGCGCCAACCGGCAGGAGCTGACCCATGTGCAGATCGTGACCGGGCTCGCCGGGCTCGGCTTCTACGCCCGCGACCTCTTCGTGCTGGTACGCCCCAACCGGCCGGGCGTCGCGCGCCTCCTCCGCCAGGTGCATGCGCGGAAGAACCACAGCTATTTCCTGGTCTTCCAGAAGGTCCCCGCCGGCCAGGCGGTCGCCCGCTACCGCACGCGGGACCTGCCGCCGCGGCGGCCGGGCTTGGCGACGGGCGCGTAAGGGCGCAAGAAGCGCCCCCGCCTTTCGTCCCGGAGCCCGCATGTCCGACCGCCTTTCCCTTCCCAAGGACCGCATCCGCGTCCTCCTGCTGGAAGGCATTTCCGACAGCGCGGTGGAGCTGCTGGCCTCGGCCGGCTACGAGAACGTCACCCGCATCCCGAAGGCGCTCGAGGGCCCGGACCTGGCCGGGGCGCTGCACGGCGTCCACCTCCTCGGCATCCGCTCCCGCACCCAGCTCACGGCCGCGGCGCTGGAGGCGGCGGACCGGCTGATCGCGGTCGGCTGCTTCTGCATCGGCACCAACCAGGTCGACCTGGAGGCGGCGAGGTTCCGTGCCATCCCCGTCTTCAACGCCCCCTTCTCCAACACCCGCTCCGTCGCCGAGCTGGTGATGGGCGAGGTGGTGATGCTGCTGCGCGGCATCCCGGACCGCTCCCGCTCCGCCCACCAGGGCGGCTGGGACAAGTCGGCCGAGGGCAGCTACGAGGTGCGCGGCCGCACCCTCGGCATCGTCGGCTACGGCAATATCGGCAGCCAGCTCTCTGTGCTCGCCGAGGCCTTCGGCATGCGGGTGATCTACTTCGACCACAGCACCAAGCTGCCGCACGGCAATGCCCGCCCCTGCGCCAGCCTCGGCGACCTGCTGGCCGAGGCCGACATCGTCACCTTGCATGTGCCGGAGACGTCGGAGACCGTGGGCATGATCGGCCCGGCGCAGATCGCGCGGATGAAGACCGGCTCCATCCTCATCAACAATGCCCGCGGCTCGCTGGTCGAGCTCGAGGCGGTGGCCGGGGCGCTGCGCGACCGCCACCTGCTCGGCTTTGCTGCGGATGTCTTCCCGCAGGAGCCGGCCCGCAACGGCGAGCGCTTCCAGAGCCCGGTCCAGGGCCTGCCGAACGTGATCCTGACGCCGCATATCGGCGGCAGCACGCAGGAGGCGCAGTCCCGCATCGGCCAGGAGGTGGCGCGGACGCTGATCGACTTCAGCGACACCGGCGCGACCATGGGGGCGGTGAACTTCCCCCAGGTGCAGCTCCCCGCCCGGGCGACCGGCGCGCGTTGGATCCATGTCCACCGCGATGCGCCGGGCATGCTCTCCCGCATCAACGAGGCCTTCGGCCGGCGCGGCCTCAACATCGCCGCGCAGTACTACCAGACCCAGGCCGAGCTGGGTTACGTCGTGGTCGAGAGCGTCGAGGCGCGGGACGAGGCGGAGGCGATCCTCGGCGAGCTCCGCGCGCTGCCGGGCACGGTGCGGGCGCGGCTCATCTACGAGCGGGAGTAGCGCCGCACCTCCCGCGGCGCGGCGGCCTCCGGGCACGCCGGCCCATGGACCCCGCCTGGGCCACGGCCCCGACGCGCAAGTCCCGACGGATCAGGGCCGCACCGGCCGCGGCAGCCGCATCGCCTGCGCGGCGGCGATCAGCCCCGGCAGGCCGAGCGCGACCGCCAGCCGCACCAGGTCCGGCACGCCATGGTAGAAGGCGGCGAAGAGCCCCGCCGCGCCGAGCAACAGCCGCGAGGCCCGGCCCATGGGCGCCAGCAGGAAGCCGGCATAGGCGGCGCAGATCGCGGTCAGCGCCCCGACCTGGATCGCCGTCGCGGTGAGGATGTCGGCGAGCGACCCGCGCAGCATGA
Source organism: Belnapia sp. (assembly GCF_059504005.1). NCBI lineage: Bacteria > Pseudomonadati > Pseudomonadota > Alphaproteobacteria > Acetobacterales > Roseomonadaceae > Belnapia > Belnapia sp. The sequence goes on from NZ_JCACHU010000010.1 coordinate 107,732, forward strand.
TCCCCGGGTCGTAGAGAAAGGCGAAGCCCACGGTGAAGCCGGCGATGCCGAGCCGCGTCGCATGGTTGCTCGAGACGAGCGGGGAGGCCTTGGCGATGGCCGCCGCCGCGAAGGCGGCCGCCGCCACGGGCGGCGAGGCATCCGCCAGCACCGCGAAGTAGAAGACGAAGAGATGCGCCGGCAGCAGCAGGTCCCCCGGCGGGACGCCGAGCGCCTTGCTGCCGAGCTCGAGGATCTGCGGCACGCCGATGGCGGCGGCGATGATGTAGCTCGGCGTGGTCGGGATCCCCATGCCGAGGACGAGGACGGTGAGCGCCAGCAGGATCAGCAGCAGGGCGAAATTCCCCGCCGCCAGATCCTTGATGATGCCGCCCAGCGCGACGACCAGCCCCGTCGCCGTCAGCGCCGAGACGACGATGCCGGCGCCGGCGATGGAGACGGCGAGCGGCGCCATGGTGAGCCCGGCATTGGTCAGGCTCTCCAGCACCTGCCGCCAGCCCATGCGGGTCCGCCGGCGGAGCGCGGCGACGCCCACCATGGCTAGCGTCGCCACGAAGGCGGCGTAGTTGCCGCTCCAGCGGTCCATCATCAGCCAGACCAGCATGGCGATCGGGATGACGAGATGGGCATCCTGCGCTACCTCGCGCCAGGCGGGGATGTCGCGCAGCGGCATCGGCGCCATGCCGGCCTTCTTCGCCTCGAAATGCACCGCGGCCAGGATGGCGAAGTAGTAGAGCGCCGCGCCGATGGCGGCCGCGACGACGATCTCGCCATAGGCGATGCCGGTGATCTCGGCGAGGACGAAGGCCGCCGCCCCCATCACCGGCGGCATCAGCGCCCCGCCGACCGAGGCCGCGCTCTCGATGCCGGCGGCGACGGCCGGCCTGTAGCCGATGCGGATCATCAGCGGGATGGTCATCGCCCCGGTGGTGATGACGTTGGAGACGCTGCTGCCGCTCATCGTCCCGAACAGGCCGGAGGTGATGACGGCGACCTTGGCCGGCCCGCCGGTGTAGCGCCCCGCCGCCGCCGCGCCGAGATTGGTGAAGAGCCGCCCCGTCCCGCTGCCCTGCATGAAGGAGCCGAAGACGATGAAGACGGCGATGGTCGTCGCCACGATCCCCGTCAGCGGCCCGTAGACCCCGCCCGCCGTCGGCACCAGCCAGGACGCCTCGAGGATCTCGGCGAGGGTGAAGGGCCGGCTGTTCAGCAGGCCGGGGATATGGTGGCCGAAGGCCATGTAGGCGACCGAGGCCACGATCATCCAGGCAAGCCCGACCTCCACCGCCCGCCGCGTCGCCTCCAGCAGCGTGACGATGGCGAGGACGGACAGCACCATCAGCTGCGGCCCGAAGGGATCGACATACTCCATCCGGTCCGAGACTTCGGCCCAATGCCACATGACCCAGCCATGCGGCACCGCGGCCGCGGCCGCCCAGAGCCAGTCGAGGAGGCTCGGCCGGCGCGCGGGCGAGCGGCCCGGCCGTGCCGGGTAGAGGAGGAAGAGCGGCGGGACGAAGACCAGCAGGTGGAAGGCGCGCAGCGTGATCGGCTCGGGAAAGCCGAAGCCGCCGAAATAGAGGTGGATGGCCGAGGCGCCGGCCAGCCAGAGGGTGACGATCAGCTTCAGGGGGCCGGCCAGGTCGCGCATCATGACCCTTCTTCATGCAAGGATCCTGCCGTCCCCGCCGGCCGGAGCGTGGTCGCCGCGGGCCGGGACGGCCGAAGGCGCGGACCGCCCGGCACGACGCCGGCCTAGGCCAGGACGCCGGCCTCCTTGAAAGCCTTGACGGCGCCCGGATGCAGCGGCAGGCCGCGGTACTTGGCCGAGGCGGCCGGGTCCCACGCGCCCATGCTGGCATGGATGGAGATCAGGCGCGGCCCCTTGTTGCGGATCAGCGTGCGGGTGACCTTGTAGCCCACCTCCTCCGCCACGCTCTCATGCAGCATGAGCACGCTGTCCATCATGGTGACCGGCACGTCGCCCGACTGCAGCGAGGGATAGGTCGCGGCCGGGAGGATCCCTTCCGCATAGGCATACTGCTCGATCAGGTGGCGGCGGATATCGGGCGGGAATTCCACCAGCCTGGCAGGCCGGCGCCCCTGCGCGATCTCGCTGACGATGGCGGCCGGCTTGGCCAGCGCGACGAAAAGGTAGTCGACCTGCCCGTCGGAATAGGCGGAGCCGATATCGGCATAGCTGCCGTTCAGGTAGCGCCCGCCCTCGGAACGGATCTTCTCGGGGCTGGTCCCGAGGAATTTCAGGATGCGCTGCAGCGTCATCTCGTCGGTGGAGGAGCGCTGCGGGCAGGCGATGCGCAGGCCCTTCTGCGTCAGGATCGCGCGCATGTCCTCGGGCCCGGCATCGGTGCGGCGGAGGAAGTGGAATTCGGTCGGCGAGTAGCCGGTGCCGAGGCAGCGCAGCGCCTCGTGCTTCTCCGAGTAGGGCTCCTCGCCGGCGCGGGCGGCGGCGGCGAAGGTGTCGATGCCCCAGCCCATGGGCGACTGGTTGCGGTTGACGCGGGTGGCGTTCGCCAGGCCACCGCCGGGGACGACGCGGATCTGGAGGTCCGGATTTTCGTCCTTGATGAGGGCGGAGAGGCCGGCGGCCATGGTGTACCAGCCGCCGCCGAGCGAGCCGGCGACCCATTCCAGCGTCTGCTGGGCCTGCGCCGTGCGGATGAAGGGCAGGGCCAGGGCACCGCCCGCCAGGGCGCGCCGTGTCCAGATCAGGCTCATCGTCATTCTCCCAGCCGAAACCGGGGCGGGATCATGCGGCCGCCGGGCCGCCGCCGCAACGGGCCCCGGACCCCGATCCTCGATCGGCGGATCGAGGCCCGGCATGCTCCCCGTCGCGCGATTCACGCCTCCGGGCGATGCCGCCCTTCGGCGATCGCGCTTCGGTCCTGGTCGCGCGCTTCACGCCTCCGGGCGATGCGCCCTTCGGCGATTGCGCTCAGCGGCACATCAGGACCGGCATGTCGCTGTTCTCCAGCACATGCCGGGTGACGCCGCCGAGGATGAGCTGGCGCAGCCGGGAATGGCTGTAGGCCCCCATGCAGAGCAGGTCCGCGTCGAAGTCCCGCGCCGCGCCGAGCAGCCCGGCGCCGACATCCTTGGTCATCGGCTTGAACAGCACCGGCTCCGCCTCGACCTCGTGCCAGCGGAGATAGCTGCGGATGCCCTCCACCTTCGGCCCACGCCGCTGGTACTCGTCGGCATAGAGCAGGCGGACGGCCTCCGCCCGGTGCAGCCAGGGCAGCGCCGCGGCGATGGCGGCGGCGCTCTCGGCCGAGCCGTTCCAGGCGCAGCAGACGCGGGTGCCGATGGTGCGCGGCACCTGGCGCGGCGCGATCAGCACCGGCCGGCCCGAGTCGAACAGCACCGCATGCAGCGCGTCGGAGGAGGAGACGTCCTCATCCGCCTCCGGATGCGGCACCACCGCCATGTCGTAGAGGCGGGATTGCTGGGCGACCACATCCTCCTCCCGCCCGGCGATGCTCTCGAAGGAGAGGGTCGGCCCGTCGGTCTTGAGCGCGGTCTCGGCGCTGTCGGCGATGGCGACGCCGCCCGAGGTTCCGGCGAACCGGTCGAAGAGCGCGCGGACGCGGCCGGCGCGGTCGCCGCTCTCGCGCTCGGTCGCCGCCATCATCTCCTCGATCATGGCCCCCGACAGGCCCTCGCCGGCCAGCGGCGCCACGTCCCGGGCATCGACCCGGACATGCAGGCAGTGGACATGCGCGTTCCAGATGCGCGCCACCATCAGCGCGGTGGCGAGCGCAGCCTCCCCGGCGGCGGTGCCGGTGAGGGGCAACAGCAGACGACGATAGGCCATGGCGCGTCTCCCAAACGGCGCGGAAGCCCGATTCCTAGCACGGATCGGCACCGTTGCAGCCCAAGGCTTCGCGCGCGGCCGGCAGCGGGTCGCGTGACGCATCCAGCGCCTGCCATGTCACCGGGCCCGCATCCCGCGCCGCCGCGGCCGCCAGCACCGCTGCATCGGCATCCGAGGCATCGCCGGTGCGGGCGGCGATCCGTGCCTCCAGCACGGCGCGCGGGGCGGTGAGCCAGAGCCCAACGAAGCGCACGCCCGCCGCCCGTGCCGCCGCCTCGATGGCCGCCCGCTCCCCCGGGCGAAGGAAGACGGCATCGGCGATCACCGCATGCCCGGCCCTGAGCGCCGTCTCCGCGCTCGCCGCAAGCGCGGCGAAGACCGCGGCGCTCGCCTCCGGCGTATAGGCTTCGGGCGGCAGGCGCTGCTCCGGCGGGACACCGGCCAGGCGCTTGCGGATCTCGTCGGAGCGCAGCACCAGCGCGCCCGGCGCCGGGCCGATCCCCGGCGCGAGGGAGCGGGCGAGCCGCGTCTTCCCCGTCCCCATCAGGCCGCCGATCGCCACCAGCCGTGGCGGCGCCGGGCGCAGCAGCGCCTCCGCCCGGTCCAGGTAGGAAAGGCCGCAGGCGCCGCGCCGCGCCTCCGCATGCGCCCGGATCAGCGCCCGGAGCGAAAGCCAGAGCGGCAGCGCCCCGACCAGCCCCGCATCGCCGGAGCGTGCGACATAGCGGTTCAGCACCCGGTTGGCGCCGGGGCGGCCGAGCCGGTGCTCGCAATCCATCAGCAGGAAGGCGAAGTCGTAGCCGGTATCGACCGTCGCCAGCGCCTCGTCGAATTCGAGGGCGTCGAAGGGCGTCACCCGCCCCTGCCAGAGGCAGAGATTGCCGAGATGCAGGTCGCCATGGCAGCGCCGCACCCGCCCCTCCGCCGCCCGCGCGGCGAGCAGGGGCCCAAGCCGCGCCAGCCAGCCGAGCGCCGCCTCCAGCCAGGCCGCGACCCGCCGGTCCGGCAGCCCGGCCCCGAGCGCCGCCCGCCCGTTGCCCTCGATCACCGCGCGGAAGCCGGGCGCGGCCTCGGCCGGCAGCGCGGCATGCATGGCGAAGACGGCATCCGCCAGCGCATCCAGCCTCGCCGCGTCGAGCCCTTCGGCCACCTGCGCCTCGAGGAAGTCGCCCGGCGGCAGCGGCGCCATGCGCAACACCCACTCCAGTGGCTCGCCCGCGCCGCCGAGCCGGAGCGCGCCGTCGGCCCCGCGGGTGACCGGCACCACCTCCCGGTAGAGCGCCGGCGCGAAGGGCGCGTTCAGCGCGAGTTCCCGCCGCAGCAACCTCTCCCGCTCGGCGAGGCGGGTGAAGTCGAGGAAGCCGAGCGCCACCGCCTTCTTCAGCTTCCAGGCATCCTCCCGCCCGACATAGACCGCGGAGATATGCGTCTCGACCGGCGCCGCGCCGGCGAGGCGCGCGAGCAGCGCCCCCGCCTCGGCCTGCGCGGCGGGCAGGCTCACGGATAGAGCGCCTCCACCCGCCAACCCTCGCCCTCACGGTGGAAGACCTGCCGGTCATGCAGGCGGAAGGGCATGTCGCGCCAGAACTCGATCCGCCGCGGCAGTACGCGGAAGCCGGACCAGAAGGGCGGGCGGGGAATCTCGCCGATGCCGAATTTCAGCGTGTACTCGGCCACCGCCTTCTCGAGCGCCCAGCGCCCCTCGAGCGGCCGCGACTGCCGGCTGGCCCAGGCGCCGATCCGGCTGCCCCGGGCGCGGGAGGCGTAATAGGCATCCGCCTCCTCCGCCGCGACCGGCTCGACCGGCCCCTCGACGCGCACGCTCCGCTGCAGCGTCTTCCAGTGGAAGCAGAGCGCCGCCTCCGGGTTCGACGCCAGCTCTCCGCCCTTCCGGCTTTCGAGGTTGGTGTAGAAGACGAAGCCCCGCGGATCGAGGCCCTTCAGCAGCACCATCCGCGCCGAGGGGCGGCCATCCGACGTGGTGGTCGCCAGGCAGACGGCGTTCGGGTCGTTCGGCTCGGATTTGGCCGCTTCCGCCATCCACTCCTCGAAACGGGCAAAGGGGTCGGCGGCGCTGCTGTCCATGACGGAAATCCCGGGTAACGAGGGGTGCGGGCGCTAAGGCTTGCCCGCTGGCCAGGGGTGTGCCACCACCCCAGGGCTACCACAACACTGCCAGAGCCGGTCCCTACGCACCATGTCCGACGCGCCCCTCGCAGACGCTCCCACCGGCACGCTCATGGCAGGCAAGCGCGGCCTCGTCATGGGGGTCGCCAATGACCGCTCGATCGCCTGGGGCATCGCCCGCGCCGTCGCCGCCCAGGGGGCGGAGGTCGCCTTCACCTATCAGGGCGAGGCGCTGGAGCGCCGCGTCCGCCCGCTGGCCGAGAGCGTCGGCAGCAGGTTGGTCCTGCCCTGCGACGTGACCGACGACGCCAGCGTTGACGCCGCCTTCGCCACCGTCAAGGAGGCCTGGGGCGGGCTCGACTTCCTGGTCCACGCCATCGGCTTCGCCAACAAGGACTATCTCCGCGGCCGCTACCTCGACACGCCGCGCGACGCCTTCCTCCAGGCGCTCGACATCTCCACCTATTCCTTCGTCTCGGTGAGCCAGCGCGCGGTGCCGCTGATGAAGCCGGGCGGCGCACTGCTGACGATGAGCTATCTCGGCGCCGAGCGCGTCACGCCGCATTACAACGTCATGGGCGTCGCCAAGGCGGCGCTCGAGGCGAGCGTCCGCTACCTCGCGGCCGATTTGGGTGGCATTGGCATCCGGGTGAACGCCATCTCCGCCGGGCCGATCAGGACGCTGGCGGCGAGCGGCATCGGCGACTTCCGCTACATCCTGAAGTGGAACCAGTACAACGCGCCGCTCAAGCGCAACGTCACCATCGAGGAGGTCGGCGGCGCCGGGCTCTATCTGCTGAGCGACCTCGCCGCCGGCGTCACCGGCGAGGTGCATCATGTGGACAGCGGCTTCCACATCGTCGGCATGAAGGCGGTGGATGCGCCGGACATCAGCACGGTCTGACCGCCGCGCCCGATGTCCCACAACAGCTTCGGCCACCTCTTCCGCGTCACCACCTGGGGCGAGAGCCATGGCCCGGCCATCGGCTGCGTCGTCGATGGCTGCCCGCCGCGCCTCGCCCTGACGGAAGCCGATATCCAGCCCTTCCTCGACCGCCGCCGCCCCGGCGCCTCCCGCTTCGTGACGCAGCGGCAGGAGCCGGACCAGGTCCGCATCCTCTCCGGCACCTTCGAGGGAATGACGACGGGCACCCCCATCGCCCTGCTGATCGAGAACCAGGACCAGCGCAGCAAGGACTACGGGGAGATCAAGGACCGCTTCCGCCCCGGCCATGCCGACATCGCCTATGAGCTGAAATACGGCATCCGCGACTACCGCGGCGGCGGACGGTCCTCCGCGCGGGAGACGGCGATGCGCGTCGCCGCCGGCGCCGTCGCCCGCCGGGTGCTGGAGGGCGTCACCATCCGCGGCGCCCTCGTCCAGATGGGCGACGACCGCATCGACCGCGCCGCCTGGGACTGGGCGGCGATCGAGGAGAACGAGTTTTGGTGCCCCGACCGTGACGCCGCCCCTCGCTGGGAGCAGCGGCTGCTGGAGGCGCGGAAATCCGGCTCCTCCCTCGGCGCCGTCATCGAGGTGGTGGCGGAGGGCGTGCCCCCCGGCCTCGGCGCGCCGGTCTACGGCAAGCTCGACGCCGATATCGCCGCGGCGCTGATGGGCATCAATGCGGTGAAGGGCGTCGAGATCGGCGAGGGCTTCGCCGCCGCCGCCCTCACCGGCGAGGCCAATGCCGACGAGATGCGCATGGGGCCCGATGGCCGCGTGCTCTTCGGCGACAACCATGCCGGCGGCGTGCTCGGCGGCATCTCCACCGGCCAGCCGATCGTGGCGCGCTTCGCGGTGAAGCCGACCTCCTCCATCCTCACCCCCCGCCGCTCGGTGGACCGCTTCGGCCAGGAGGTGGAGGTCACGACCAAGGGCCGCCACGACCCCTGCGTCGGCATCCGCGCCGTGCCGGTCGGGGAGGCGATGCTGGCCCTGGTGCTGGCCGACCACCTCCTGCGCCACCGCGCCCAGAACCCGGACGCGCCGACCGAGGCTCGCCTGCCCCGCAACTAGGGCGGCTTCCTGCATCGGCTCGCGGCGGTCGCTCTGGCTCCCCGGTGATCGTGGTCTAGGCGAAGACGAAGTCGCCCGCCGTCAGCGACGACCTGGCGATGCCCGCCAGGGTGATGCCGTCATCGCCATTGAGGCCGACGACCGCGCCGCCAGCCTGGTCGCGGACCTGGTCCATGATGTTGGCGGTGCCGAGCCCGGCGAAGCCCACCAGGCGGATTTGGTCGATGCCGGGAGCGAAGTCGCCGATGAGGTCGGCGCCCGCGCCATCGGCCAGGAGGAAGCTGTCCGCGCCCGTCCCGCCGAACAGCACGTCGCCGCCGCCGCCGCCATCCAGCGTATCCGCCCCGTCCCCGCCAATCAGGCAGTTCGCGCTGGCATTCCCTGTGATGGCATCATTCCCCGCCCCGCCCGTGGCATTCTCGATCACCGCGCCGAAGGCGATGGCCAGGTTGCCGTGCCCGTCATAGGTCGGGGTCGGCGCCTCCGTGGCGAAGGCCGGGATCTCCAGCCGCTTCTCGGTCACGGTATCGCGCATGGCGATGCTGGAGAAATGCCCCTCGCGCAGGTCGATGACGGAGTCCAGCACCTGGTTGGAGGTGTCGAGGGTATCGGTCCCGCCGGCATCCCAGATGGTCTGGAAGAAGCGGGCATTGGGTGCCCAGGAATAGCTGTCGTCGCCCGCCGCCTGGGTCATGTTGGCGCCGTAGAGCGCCTGCACGGCGGCAATGTCCTCGAGCATCGGCCCGCTCGGATAGAGCGGCATCCGCACCCAGGTGTAGTCCTCCGCGGTGCCGGTGACGCTGACCACCGAGGCGTTGCCCGGCGCAGCGTAGTTCATGATCGAATGGCTGAGATCCTGCTCCGCGCCCGGCAGGGTCAGGCTGCCCTCGAAGGGATGCTTCAGCCCGAGCGCATGGCCCAGCTCGTGGGTCAGCGTCGCAAGCCCGTACTGGCCCGGCGCCACCTGCGCATTCTCCGGATAGCGCCCGAGATAGACATCGCCGCCCAGCTCGGCCGGCTGCCCGCCCACGAAATAAGGGTAGTAGGAGTAGCCGCCATACCCCATCTCTTGGCTGCCGATGCGGATGTCGCCGCCCTGGCCGGCATCGGGTACCTCGATGAAGGCCAGGTTAGCGACCGCCGCCCAGGACCCGAGTGCCGCCCGCGCCGCCGCCTGCATCGAGGCGTCGAGCGGCGTGAAACCGGGGTGGTTCGTCGGCGCTTCATAAGCGGGAACGGCCTGCATGAAGCTGTAGGTCACCGTGGCCGGCGTGCCGGGCGCATCGGGGTAGTTCCAGCGTGCCGTCGGGAGGCCGTCCAAATAGGCGAGAAGCGGGTCGAATTCGGCCATGAAGTTCCTGCTGCAAACGGAAACGCGAGCAGAGCCAGAAGCGCAGTCCACCCGGACAGGGTTTCAGGACCCGGCGCAAGCCTCTTGACGAATTCCTTGTGGAGGCGCTTAGCACCCGCAACGAGAAGGATGAGACGAAGCCATGACCTTCGCCGATCCGCAGCCGGCGCAGCTGACGAGGGGGAGCAGCTTTCCCGCCTCGCCCAGCCTGACCGGCGCCAACCCTGGCCTCGATGCCTTCGTCGCGCTCTGCGGCGAGGCGACCTGGGCCGCCCGGCTCGCCGATATCGGCAATCGCGCCCAGGCGAACTCCCTCACCGGCCGCGCTGCCCAGCAACGCCACGCGCTGGAACTGGCCCTCGCCCGCATCTCCGGCCGCCGCGCCCTGACCCGTGCCACCAGCACCGAACGGCTGGTTCGCGCCTTCGCCGAGGAAGCCGTTAGCCTTGCCGACAGCCTGCCTGAGGACCGACGGGCCCGCATGCGCGACGAGATCATGGCCGGCCTCACCGGCGAGGCGACGCTCATCCCCCTGTTCCACCTGCTGCGCACCGCCGCCCTGCTGCGCGAGAGCGGCTTCTCCGTCCGCTTCACCGGCCTTGCCGAGGGCACGCCACACGACCTGATGGCGGAACGGGAGGGCGCCAGCGCGGAAGTGATCTGCGAGACGGTCTCAGCCGAGGAGGGCCGTCCGGTCCATCGCTGCGACTGGTATGCCCTGATCGACCGTCTCAATCCTGAGCTTCAGTGCTGGCTCGCCCGCCATCCCGGCCGCTACCTGCTGAAGATGACCCTGCCCGAAGGCATCTCCGGCCCCGAGCAGCTGGCCGGCCTGCGGGAGCGAATCATCGGCATGCTCGCCGCCGGCAGGCGGCAGGAGGCCGGCAGCGAGGCCGTACTGAAGCTCGATCCCCTGGTCCTCGGCGGGCCGCGGCAGGGCGTGGCCGGCCTCTCCGCTCGGCTGCGCGCGCAGTTCGGACCGGAGGCGCATCTCGCCATCACCACCGATGCGGCGACCGGCAGCGTCTTCGTCCTCGCCGCCCGGGCCGGGCGGGAGAACGAGATCGCCGGCGCCGTCGCCCGCCGCCTCGGCCTGATGGCGGAGGCACGCCTCTCCGGCCGCAGGCCCGGCATCGCCGCCGTCTTCCTCGAGGATGTGGACCGCACCGAATGGCGCGGCCTGCGTGAGCAGCTGGAGCTGGAGGGCGCCGTGCGCCGCTTCCTGACGACGCCGCCGGCGCGCCGCGTGGTCGCCGTCACCTGCGCCTCGCGCTTCGAGATGTTCGGCGCCGCCCCGCCGGATGCCGCGGCCGAGCCGGCGCTCCGCTTCCGCAACCCCTCCCATCCCGCGGCCAAGATCCAGGCCCTGGCGCCGGCCATCCTCTCCTCGATGTAGCGGCTTGTTGATCGGGGAGCGGAAGGAAACCGTCTTCAATCTGCCACGTTTCCAAGCGGCATTGATCGACGCTGCCACAGCCGGCGAGGCCGGCACGGCAGAGGGGAATGGAGCCGCATGACCGACCTCGACTTCCAGGCGAAGCTCGACGAGCTGGACCAGCTGTTGAACGACCCGGATGTGCGGATGGACCCGCACCGCGTCTGGACCCTGCTCGCCGAGATCAGCGCTGCGGAGGCCCAGATCGCGGCCGAGTAAGGCTCAGGCCACCTCGAACAACCCGGCGGCGCCCTGCCCGCCGCCGATGCACATGGTGACCACGACATAGCGGCCGCCACGCCGCTTCGCCTCGATCAGCCCATGCCCGGCCATGCGGGCGCCGCTCATCCCATAGGGATGGCCGACCGCGATCGCCCCGCCATCGACATTGAGCCGCTCATCCGGAATGCCGAGCCGGTCCCGGCAATAAAGCACCTGGCAGGCGAAGGCCTCGTTCAGCTCCCAGAGGTCGATATCCTCGACCTTGAGCCCATGCTGGGCGAGCAGCTTCGGCACGGCGAAGACCGGGCCGATGCCCATCTCCGCCGGGTCGCAGCCGGCGACCGCCATGCCGCGGTAGATGCCGAGCGGCGTAAGCCCCCGCCGCGAGGCCTCCCGCTCCTCCATCAGCACCGCCGCCGAGGCGCCATCCGAGAGCTGGCTGGCGTTGCCGGCGGTGATGAAGCGCCCCTGCTTCACCTGCTGCCCGTCGGCCAGCACCGGCTTCAGCCCGTTGAGGCCGGCGAGCGTGGTGTCCGCCCGGTTGCCCTCGTCCTTCGTCAGCGTCACCGGCTTGTGGCTGATCTCGCCCGTCTCCTTGTTGGCGACGGCCATGACGCTCGGCAGCGGCACGATCTCGGCGTCGAAGCGGCCCGCCGCCTGGGCCTCGGCGGTGCGCTGCTGGGAGCGCAGCGCATACTCGTCCTGCGCCTCGCGCGAGACCCCGTAGCGCTCGGCGACGATCTCCGCCGTCTCCAGCATGGACATGTAGAGCTGCGGCACATGCTCGGTGAGCCAGGGGTCGCGCGTGCGGTAGCGGTTCATCTTGTCGTTCTGCACGAGCGAGATGGATTCCAGCCCGCCGCCGACCGCGACCTGCATCCCGTCCGCCACGATCTGCTTCGCGGCTGTGGCGATGGCCATGAGGCCGGAGGAGCATTGCCGGTCCACCGTCATCCCCGGCACGGTCTGCGGCAGGCCCGCGCGGAGGGCGCATTGCCGCGCCAGGTTGCTGCCCTGGCTGCCCTGCTGGAGGGCGGCGCCCAGGACCACATCCTCGACCTCGGCCGGGTCGATCCCGGCCCGCCTCACCGCCTCGGCGATGGCATGGCCGCCCAGCGCCTGGGCCTGGGTGTCGTTGAAGGCGCCGCGATAGGCCCGGCCGATGGGCGTGCGGGCGGTGGAGACGAGGACGGCGGTGCGCATTCTTGGTTTCCTCCCGAAGGCAGCCGATGTCAGGCGCCGAGGATCTTCCAGATCCCATCGGCATGGATCACGGTGCGGTCGCCGACCGTGACCAGCCCCCGCACGAACACCACGGAGCGGGTGCTGCGCAAGACCTCCGCCCGACCCTCAACGAACTCGCCCGCCCGGGCCGGCGAGATGAACTGCGTGCTGAGCTGCACGGTGGTGCAGGGCTTCCGCCCCGCGGCCTCCCAGACCGTCATGCCGAGCACGTCGTCGGCGAAGCTCATCAGCATGCCGCCATGGACGACGCCGCCGAGATTGAGGTGCCGCGCCTCGGCTGGGAAGCCGTAGCGGAAGCCGCCCTCCTCCCGCCTGTACCAGAAGGGGCCGATCAGGGCGGGGTAGCCTTCCGGCCGCATGGGCCTCCAGCCGGCGGAGGCGGGGTCGAAGAGGGTCGGTGCGTCGCTCATACGGCGAGCTTATCCCGCAGTGCAGCAATCAGGAACTCCCGGTTCCCCTCCGGCCCGAGCAACGGGCTCGGCTCCACGCCCAGCACCCGCCAGCCGGGCAGCGCGCCCCACCACTCCTCGATCTTCCGGCAGACGCTGCGGTGTACGGCCGCATCCCGCACCACCCCCCCCTTGGCGATGGCGGGCCCGACCTCGAATTGCGGCTTGATCAGCGCGACCGCCCAGGCCCCCGGCGCGCAGAGCGAGAGCGGCTGCGGCAGCACCACCTGCAGCCCGATGAAGCTCGCATCGCAGACCAGCACCTCCGGCACCGCATCGAGCTGCGCGGCCTCGAGGTAGCGTGCATTCACCCGCTCCATGACGGTGACGCGCGGGTCGTTCCTCAGGCTCCAGGCGAGCTGCCCATGCCCCACATCGATGGCGAAGACCCGTGCCGCCCCGTGATGCAGCAGCACATGGGTGAAGCCGCCCGTGGAGGCGCCGACATCGATGGCGACCCTGCCCCCCGGCGAGAGCCCGAAATGCCTTATAGCATGGTCGAGCTTCACCCCGCCGCGCGAGACCCAAGGGTGATCCTGGCCGCGGACCTCCAGCGGCGTACCGGGCGGGAGCATCTGCCCCGCCTTGTCGATCCGCCGCGTCTCGGAGAAGACCTTGCCGGCGAGGATCAGCGCCTGGGCCCGGGTTCGGCTTTCCGCCAGCCCCCGGTCCACCAGCGCCTGGTCGGCCCGCTCCTTCGCTATGGGCTCAGGCCCGCGCCGGCCGCGCCGCGGCGCCGGCGCCGAGCGCCGTCACCGCCATGGCGACGATCTGCGCGGCGTTCAGGCCCGCCTCGTCATACTGCTTCTTCGGGTTGTCATGGTCGATGAAGCAGTCCGGCAGGACCATCGGCCGCACCTTCAGCCCGTGATCGAGCATCCCGCGCAGCGCCAGGTGCTGCAGCACGAAGCTGCCGAAGCCGCCGACCGAGCCCTCCTCGATGGTGATCAGCACTTCATGCTCCCGCGCCAGCCGCTCCACCAGGTCGGTGTCGAGCGGCTTGGCGAAGCGGGCATCGGCGACGGTGGTGGAGAGGCCGCGCTGGCCGAGCTCCTCCGCCGCCTTCAGGCATTCGCGGAGGCGCGCGCCGTAGGAGAGGATGGCGACGCTCGTCCCCTCCTTCAGGATGCGCCCCTTGCCGATCTCGAGCGGCGTGCCCCGCTTCGGCAGTTCGAGGCCGAAGCCCTCGCCGCGCGGGTAGCGGAAGGCGCTCGGCCGGTCGTCGATGGCCGCCGATGTGGCAACCATGTGCATCAGCTCCAGCTCATCGGCGGCGGCCATCAGCACGATGCCCGGCAGGCAGCCGAGATAGGCGATGTCGAAGCTGCCGGCATGCGTCGCGCCATCGGCGCCGACCAGCCCGGCGCGGTCCATGGCGAAGCGCACGGGCAGCGACTGCAGCACCACGTCATGCACGACCTGATCGTAGCCGCGCTGCAGGAAGGTCGAGTAGATGGCGCAGAAGGGCTTCATCCCCTCCGTCGCCATGCCGGCGGCGAAGGTGACGGCATGCTGCTCCGCGATGCCGACATCGAAGCTGCGCTTGGGGAATTTCGTGGCGAAGGCGTCGAGCCCCGTCCCCGCCGGCATCGCCGCGTTGATAGCGACGATGCGCTCATCGGCCTCGGCCTCCGCGATCAGCGCATTGGAGAAGACCTTGGTATAGCTCGGCGGGCCGGGGGGCGGCTTCTGCTGCTCGCCGGTGACGACGTTGAACTTGACGACGCCGTGGTACTTGTCGGCGCTCGCCTCGGCCGGGGCATAGCCCTTGCCCTTCTGCGTCACCACATGCAGCAGCACCGGCTCGCCTAGCTCGGTGTCGCGCAGGTTGCGCAGGATCGGCAGCAGGTGGTCGAGGTCGTGCCCGTCGATCGGCCCGACATAGTAGAAGCCGAGCTCCTCGAAGAGCGTGCCGCCGGTCAGCAGCCCGCGCGCATACTCGTCCGCCCGCTTGGCGGCGCGCTCGATCGGCGCCGGGAAGCGCCGCGCCAGCTTCGCCATCATGTCGCGGATGGAGAGGAAGGGCCGCGAGGAGACGACCTTCGAGAGGTAGGCGCTCATCGCGCCGACGGGCGGCGCGATCGACATGTCGTTGTCGTTGAGGATGACGATGAGGCGAGACTTCTCCGCGCCCGCATTGTTCATCGCCTCATAGGCCATGCCCGCGCTCATCGCGCCGTCGCCGATGACGGCGACGACGTTGCGCGGGTCGCCCTTCAGCTCGCTCGCCACCGCCATGCCGAGGCCGGCGGAGATGGAGGTCGAGGAATGCGCCGCGCCGAAGGGGTCGTACTCGCTCTCGCTGCGGCGGGTGAAGCCGGAAAGGCCGCCGCCCTGGCGCAGCGTGCGGATGCGGTCGCGCCGCCCGGTCAGGATCTTGTGGGGATAGGCCTGGTGGCCGACATCCCAGATCAGCCGGTCCCGCGGCGTCTCGAAGACGGCGTGGACGGCGACCGTCAGCTCGACGACGCCGAGCGAGGCGCCGAGATGCCCGCCGGTCTGGCTGACCGCATGGATGGTCTCGGCCCGGAGCTCGGAGGCCAGCTGCTTGAGCTGGTCGCCCGAGAGGTTGCGCATGTCGGCCGGGATCTTGACACGGTCGAGGAGCGGGGTGGCGGAGGGAGTGGACATCAGCTCCTCCGCTCGATCACGAAATCAGCGAGCATGCGCAACAGGTCAGCCCTCTCTCCGAAGACGTCAAGGTGGGATTTGGCCTGGGCCACCAGCCGCTCGGCCTGCAGCCGCGCGCGGTCGAGGCCAAGGAGCGAAACGAGCGTCGCCTTGCCGGCCTCGGCATCCTTGCCGGTGCGCTTGCCCGCCTCCTCGGCAGTGACGGTCGCGTCCAGCAGGTCGTCGGCGATCTGGAAGGCGGCGCCGAGGTCACGGCCGTAGCCGAGCAGGGCATGACGCTGCGAGGCCGCGGCCTTGCCGAGCACCGCCCCCGCCTCGGCCGAGAATTCGATCAGCTTGCCGGTCTTCAGCGTCTGCAGCCGGCCGATCGCCGCCTCGTCGAGCGGCGCCCCGCCCTCCTCGGCCAGCATGTCGAGCATCTGCCCGCCGCACATGCCGCGCGCGCCTGCGGCCTGGGCCAGGCAGCGCACCAGCTCGATGCGCACCGCTGGGTCGGGGTGGGTGTCCTCATGCGCCAGCGCGGCGAAGGCCTGGGTCTGCAGGGCATCGCCGGCGAGGATGGCGGTGGCCTCGTCGAAGGCGCGGTGCACGGTCGGCTTGCCGCGGCGCAGGTCGTCGTCGTCCATCGCCGGCAGGTCGTCATGGACGAGGCTGTAGGCGTGCAGCATCTCGATCGCGCCCGCGACCCGGAGCGCCGCGTTGCGGGAGACGCCGAACTGCCGCGCCCCCTCCAGCACCAGGAAGCCGCGCATCCGCTTGCCGCCGCCGACCGCGGCGTAGCGCATGGCCGCATAGAGCCGGGCCTCGGGCCCCTCCTCCGGCGGCAGGAGGATGTCGAGGGCCTGGTCGATCTCCTCCGCCGCCATCGCCATGGCGCGGCGGAGGTCCATAGTCTCGGTGATCATGCTCATCTCATTCCACGTCGCGGAGGGTCGGGCCACCCGGCCCGTCGACGATCGCCTGGACCTTCGCCTCGGCCTCCGCCAGCTTCTGCTCGCAATGCTGGCGGAGCACGGCGCCGCGCTCGTAATCCGCGATGGCCTGGGCGAGCGTGCCCCGGCCGCCTTCCAGCGACTTCACAATCTCTTCCAGCTCCGCCAGCGCGTCCTCGAAGGACAGGGTGGCGAGGTCCTCCGGCGGGGATGGCCGCCGCGCAGGGGCCGTCTGGCCTTGCGCCTCTCCCATACGGTGCTCCTGGTTCGAACCCCCAGCATACAGGCCTTGCCCATTTGGTAACACCGGCTGCTTTGCTTCTGTGGCCCGGCGTTTCCTTTTTGGCACGCTGGCCTGGGCGCGCCGCGAGAAATCAGCTCTTGCAAGGGGTTGGCGAAGCCCGAGCCGCTCCGCAGCCGCATCAATCCGGCCCGAGGCCGGCCATCCGCTCCAGCACGGCGCAGACCGCCGCCGTGTCCTCGCCGCCCAGGCCCTGGGCCATGGCGGCGGCGTAATAGGGCTGGCTCGCGCTGAACAGCGGCACCGGGCAGCCGAGCGAGGCGGCGAAGTCGCCGATCACCGCCATGTCCTTCTGCCACATCGAGACGCGCATGGTGGGCGGCGCGTAGCGCCGCTCCGCCATCATCGGCGCCCGCAGTTCGAAGACGCGGGAGTTGCCGGCGCCGCCCCGCACCAGCTCCACCACCTGGTCCGGGTCGAGCCCCGCCCTCCGCGCCAGCACCATGGCCTCGGCCGAGGCGAGGTTGTGGATGGCGACCAGCAGGTTGGCGACGAATTTCATCCGCGTGCCGTTGCCGAACTCGCCGAGGTCATGGACCGCCCGGGCGAAGCCGCCGAAGAAGGGCGCGAGCCCGGCGATCGCCGCGCTGTCCCCGCTGGCATAGACGACCAGGTCGCGGTGGACCGCCTGCGCCCCGGTGCCGGAGATCGGGCAGTCGAGCATGCGGTGCCCGGCCGCACCCAGCACCCCGGCCGCCGCCTGCTTGTCCGCCAGCGCGAAGGTGCTGGTCTCCACCAGCAGGCGGGGCGGCAGCCCGGCCGCGGCGAGCGCGGCGGCCGTGGCGTGCAGCGCCTCCGGCCGCGGCAGGCTGGTGAGCAGCAGCGGCACGCCCTGCGCCAGCGCCACCGCATCCTCCGCGATGGCGATACCCGCGGTGGCCAGTTCCACGCGGCGCGCCGGGTTGGTGTCGAAGCCCGAGACCTGCCAGC
This sequence comes from Belnapia sp., assembly GCF_059504005.1. Classification (NCBI taxonomy): domain Bacteria; kingdom Pseudomonadati; phylum Pseudomonadota; class Alphaproteobacteria; order Acetobacterales; family Roseomonadaceae; genus Belnapia; species Belnapia sp. The sequence goes on from NZ_JCACHU010000010.1 coordinate 125,210, forward strand.
CTGCCTCCCGCAGGTTGCGCGCCATGGCGCTGCCCATGATGCCGAGGCCGATGACGCCGGCTGCCTGTTCCATGATGTCGCCTCCCGCCCGCCAGTCTCGCCCGCCCTTGGCGGCCGGCGCAACGCCGGCCACTCTCCGCCGCACGAGGGGGTGCGGCATGCCGATCGAACAGGCGCTTGAATGGATCAGCCAGCACCGGACGGGTGTGGTGATGCTCGTGGTCGTGCTGCTGGTCTCGCTGGCGGCGCGGCGGTAGCCCGGCCTTGACCCCGGCGCCGCCGGCTCCGCAAGCTTCCCCGCAGGGGCCGGCGCGGAGCGGGCCCCATGGGGAGGAGACGCCGCCATGCGGGCCAAGCGCCGCCTGATCCTTGCGCTCGCTGCGGCGCCTCTCGCGGCCCGGGCCCAGAATGGCCGCTATCCGGACCGCCCCATCCGCATCGTCGTCCCCTTCGCCCCGGGCGGGCCGACCGATGTCATGGCCCGCGTGCTCTCCGCCGGGCTGACGGCCTCGCTCGGGCAGCCGGTCGTCGTCGAGAACCGGGGCGGCGGGGGCGGGAATGTTGGCGCCGCCCATGTCGCCCGCAGCGCGCCGGACGGCCACACGCTGCTGCTGGTCTCCACCGGCTTCGTCGTCAACCCGAGCCTCTTCCGCAGCCCGGGTTATGACCCGGTCCGGGATTTCGCGCCGGTGACGGAGCTCGCCGCCTCCCCCAACGTCATCATCGCCGGCGCCCGGTCGGGCATCGGCTCCCTCGCCGAGCTGGTCGCGGCGGCGAGGGCGCGGCCGGGCGGGCTCGACATCGCCAATCCCGGCACCGGCTCCACCCCCCACCTCACCGCGGAGCTGCTGCGGCTGCGGGCGGGGATCGAGCTGGTGCAGATCACCCACAACAGCGCCGCGCTCGCGGTGCAGTCGGTGCTGGGCGGCACCACCCCGGTCGGCGTCGCGGCGCTGCCGCCGGCGCAGCCGCATATCCACTCCGGCGCGGTCCGGGCGCTCGCCATCACCAGCGCCGGGCGCTGGCCGGACCTGCCCGATGTGCCGACCATGCAGGAGCTCGGCTATGCAGGGTTCGTCTCCGAGACCTTCCAGGCGCTGCTCGCCCCCGCCGGCACGCCGCCCGCCATCGTCGAGCGCCTGGCGCGGGAGAGCATCGCCACCCTCGCCGAACCCGCAACCCGCGCCAGGCTCCGCGCCGCCGGCTTCGGCATCGAGGCGCAAGGTCCGGCGGCGCTGGCCGGGCGCATCGCCCGCGAGGTGCCGCTCTGGCGCGACATCATCCGCCAGGCGGGGATTCCGCCCGAATAGCGCTGCCGCTTGACGGCATGGCGCAACCCGGCTTGGCTTCGTTGGGCACGCGCTCCGGCAGAGGGCAGCGGCGCCAGGGAGAGACGCCAGATGACGGCATTCGGGACCACCCGGCGCGGCCTCTTGGGGGCCGGCGCCGCCCTCACCATCCCCGCGACGGCGGCACGCGCCCAGGGGCCGGCGCGCGGCGGAGACCCGCTGCGCGTCGGGGTGATGACCGACCTCTCGGGCCCCTTCGCCGGCGCCGGCAGCCAGCCGCTCTTCTGGGGTGCCGAGGTGGCGATCGAGCTCTTCAACGAGCGCGGCGGCGTCGACGGCCGCCCCGTCCAGGCCGTCACCGCCGACAGCCAGAGCAAGGCCGATGTGGCGATCAACGAGATGGAGCGCCTGCTCGGGCAGGAGAAGCTCGAGGTGGTGACGGGCATCTACTCCTCCGCCCATGCCGTGCCGCTCTCCGGCCGCTTCGAGCAGGCGAAGAAGATGATGTGGATCACCTCCGCCATCGCGACCGCGGTGCTGAAGGACAAGAATTTCCGCTACGTCTTCCGCCCCACCGTGCATTCCGACCAGTATGGCGAGGGCTCGATCTCCGCCATCGCCGAGAACGCCCAGGCCAAGCTCGGCATCGCGCCCGACAAGGTGAAGCTCGGCGTCATCTACGAGGACGGGCCCTACGGCACCGGCGTCGCCGCCGCGATCGAGGCGAATGCCAAGCAGCGCAACATGCCGATCGTCCTCAAGGAGGCCTATTCCTCGACCGCGCCTGACCTCTCGACGCTGGTGACGAAGCTGCGGCGGGAGCGGCCGGACATCGTCCTCCAGGTCGGCTACAACCCGGACATCACCCTCTTCCTCCGCCAAGCGAAGTCGGGTGGCCTCCGGTTCAAGATGCTGGTCGGCCATGGCGCCGGCTGGTCGCAGATCGACCGGCTGACGGAGACCTTCGGCCAGGACGTGAACTTCATGTGCAATGTCGACCCGGCGGCGACGCAGATGCTCGACTGGAGCAAGCTGCAGCCCGGCGTCGGTGACCTGGCGAAGACCTTCATGGACCGCTTCCAGGCCAAGCACAGGCTCAGCGACCCGCCGACCCACGCCTCCATGGGCTTCAACAACACCTGGATCTTCCTCGAGCACGTCCTCAAGCCCGCCGTCCGCAAGAGCGGCGGCATGTCGGCCGATGCACTGCGCGAGGCGGCGCTGGCGGTGGACGTGCCGGAGGGTGGGACGATCCAGGGCTATGGCGTGAAATTCGCCCCGCCCGGCGACCCGATGTCCGGCCAGAACCAGCGCAGCCTCGCCGTCGTCATGCAGTTCGAGAACGGCAAGTCGAAGGTGGTCTGGCCCGGCTCGCTCGGCCAGCCGATCGTGATGCCGCTGCCGGCCAGCAACGCCTACGCCGCGCGATGAGCGCGGCGCCGCTGCTGGAGGTCGCGGGGCTCACCAAGCGCTTCGGCGGCTTCACCGCCGTCGATGCCGTCTCCTTCGCGGTCGGCCGGGGCGAGATCCTCGGCCTGCTCGGCCCGAACGGCTCCGGCAAGAGCACGACCTTCAACTGCATCGCCGGCATGCTGCGCCCTACGGCGGGATCGGTGCGGCTCGCCGGCGAGGAGATCGGCGGGCTGACGGCGGACGAGACCTGCCGGCGCGGCATCGGCCGCACCTTCCAGATCCCCCGCCCCTTCCGCGGCCTCTCCCTGCTGGAGAATGCCGCCCTCGCCGCGCATTACGGCGCCGGCGGCCGCATTACCCGGGAGGAGGCGGAGACGCGCGCCCGCGACGCCCTCCGCCTCGCCCAGCTTCCGGACGACCCGCATGCGACGACCCATGGCCTCGGCGCCGCCGGGCTGAAGAAACTGGAGCTCGCCCGGGCGCTCGCCACCCAGCCGCGCCTGCTGCTGGCCGACGAGAGCCTCGGCGGCCTCGACACCGGCGAGATGCACCAGGCCGCGGCCATGCTGAAGCGCATCCGCGACGAGCGCGGCATCACCATCGTCTGGGTCGAGCACATCATGGGCGTGCTGCTTTCCGTCGTGGACCGCGTCGTGGTGCTCGACCACGGCGCCGTCATCTTCCAGGGCACGCCCGAGGCGGCACAGGCCGACGAGCGCGTCGCCGAGGTCTATCTCGGGCCGCCCGAGAGCCGCGCCGCATGAACGGGGCCTTGGAGCTCGCCGGCATCCATGCCGGCTATGGCGACTTCCAGGCCCTCTTCGGCATCGGCCTCCGCGTCGAGCCGGGCGAGGCGGTCGGCGTCGTCGGGCCGAACGGCGCCGGCAAGACCACCCTGCTCCGCGTCATCTCCGGGCTGATCCGCCCGACCGCGGGCAGCCTCCGCTTCGGCGGGCAGGACCTGGCGGCGACGCCCGCCCATCTCCTGCCCTCGCTCGGCATCGCCCATGTGCCGGAGAACCGCCGCCTCTTCCCCCACCTCACGGTCGAGGAGAACCTGAAGGTCGGCGCCTTCTCCCCCGCCGCCCGCGCCCATTTCGCCGAGCGGCGCGACCGGGTCTACGACCTCTTCCCCCGCATGAAGCAGCGCCGCCACCAGCTGGCCGGCACCCTGTCGGGCGGCGAGCAGCAAATGTGCGCCATCGGCCGGGCGCTGATGTGCGCCCCGCGCATCCTGCTGCTGGACGAGCCCTCGGCCGGCCTTGCCCCGATCGTCGTGCAGCAGGTCTTCGACCTGGTGCGGAGGATCCGCGAGGAGGGGCTGACGGTGCTGATCGTCGAGCAGAACGTGGCTCAGGTGCTGCGCGTCGTCGACCGCGCCTATGTGCTGGAGACCGGCCGCGTCGCCGCCGAGGGGCGCTCCGCCGAGCTCGTCGCCGACCCGGCCATCCGCCGCAGCTATCTCGGAGGGCACTGACCGATGGATCCCTTCCTGCTGGAAGCCCTCGTCAACGGCATCCTGCTCGGCGGCGTCTTCGCCCTGCCGGCGCTCGGCCTCAACCTCGTCTTCGGCGTCGTGGACGTGGTCTGGCTTTGCTATGCGGAGCTGGTGATGGTCGGCATGTATGCCGTCTGGTTCCTCTACACCCAGGCGGGTTGGCCGCTCTGGATGGCCTTCGCCGCCTGCCTGCCTGTCGTCTCGGTGCTCGGCATCCTGCTGCACCAGCTCGTCGTCCGGCCGCTGCTCGCGGCCCCGCCGATCAACCAGGTGCTGGCGACGGGCGGCGTGCTCTTCCTGCTCCAGGGGGCGATGACGCTGATCTTCCGCACCGACTTCCGCAGCCTCGGCGTCGACATGCCGCCGATGGAGGTGGGCGAGATCTTCGTGAGCGGCACCAAGCTGGCGGCCTTCTGCGCCGCGCTGGTGGGTGCGGCGCTGCTCTGGGCCTTCCTGAAATTCACCTATGTCGGCACCGCCATCCGCGCCATCGCCCGCGACCGGGAGGTGATGCCGCTGATGGGCGTTGACCCGCAGCGCATCTACCTCATCGCCTCCGCCGTGGGCGGGGCGCTGGCCGGCCTCGCCGCCTGTCTGCTCGTCGTGCAGCTCGACGTGCATCCCTTCGTCGGCCTCTCCTTCGGCCCGATCACTTTCATGATCTGCGTCATGGGTGGCCTCGGAAACATGCTCGGCGGCTTCCTCGCCGCCTTCCTGATGGGGATCATCGTCTCGGTCGGCGGTTTCTGGGGCACGACCGAATTCTCCTATGTCGTCGCCTTCGGCTTCTTCATCGTCACCATCTTCGCCCGGCCGCGGGGGCTCTTCGCCCGATGAAATACGTCATCCCCCTGCTGCTGGCGCTGGCCTGTCTGCCGCTGCTCTCGCCGCCCGACTACTTCCTCCATCTCGGCGTGACGGTACTGCTGACCGCCGTCGCCGGCACCGGCTGGGCGATGATGGGGCGCTACGGCCTCGTCTCCTTCGGCCATGGCGCCTTCCTCGGCATCGGCGCCTATACCATGGCGCTGCTCTGGAACATGGCCGGGCTCAGTCCCTGGATCGGCATCCCCGTCGCCGTGGCGCTCGCGGCCCTTACCGGCGTCATGCTCGGCTATCCCTGCTTCCGGCTGAAGGTCGTCGGCCACTACTTCGCCCTGGTGACGCTGGCCGCCGGCGAGATCGTCCGCATCCTCATCACCGCGCTCCGCGAGCATACGGGCGGCTCGCTCGGCATGACGCCGAACCGCGTCCCGCCCGAGCAGGGGCTGATAGCGATGCAGTTCGACAAGGCCGGCTTCTGGTGGCTGGCCCTGCTCGCCTGGGCGACCGGGCTGCTTGCCTGGTGGCTGCTCGACCGCTCCATGGCCTCGAAGGCGCTGGCCGCCATCTCGGAGGATGAGGAGGCCGCCGCCTCCATCGGCATCCGCGTGACGCGGGAGAAGCTGCGCGTCACCCTGATCTCGACGGCGCTCGCGGCACTGGCCGGCGCGCTGATGGCGCAGTACCGGATGTACCTGAACCCGGAATCGCTGGCCGGCCTCGGCATCTCGCTGCAGATCGTCTTCGGCGCCATCGCGGGCGGGATGTACGCGCCGCTCGGCCCGACCGTCGGCGCCATCATCACCATCGGCCTCGAGGAGGTGCTGCGCATCGCCTTCGGCACCGAGTTCACCGGCGGCGCGCCCTTCATCTACGGCATCCTGCTCGTGCTCTTCATGATCTACCTGCCGCGGGGCATCGTCGGCATCGTGGAGCGCAAGCGGCGCAGCGCGGGCGCGCCGCTCGGCCTGCCGGCGGTCGCCAAGTGATCGCCATCGGCCGCCCGCGGCCCAAGGACCGGGCGAGATGGGAGGAGCTGTTCCGCGCCTATATCCGCTTCTATGAGCGGGAGCTGCTGCAGGCGATGTACGACAGCGCCTGGGCCGCGTTCGAGGCCGATACGCGCATGCATGCGCTGGGGGCGAGGCTCGAGGGCCAGCTGGTCGGCATCACCCATTTCCTGGTGCATGCCAACACCTCCTCCGATGACGTCTGCTACCTGCAGGATCTCTTCACGGCGGAGGAGGCGCGCGGCCGCGGCGTGGCGCCGGCCCTGATCCTGGCCGTGGCGGACTGGGCCCGGGCGCGCGGCTGCCCGCGGCTCTACTGGCAGACGCAGGAGGGCAATGCGCAGGCCCGCTGCCTCTACGATCAGGTGGCGGTGAACCCGGGCTTCATCCGCTACGACATCATGCTGGATCAGCCCGCTCCGCCAGCAGCCTGAGGCTGCGCGGTGCGAGCGCGCCCGAGGCCCCCGCGCTGTCGGCCAGGACCTGCCAGGCGAAGCCCGGCCGCGGCGCGGGCAGGGCGAGCGTGACCGGCTCCTCGCCGCCATTCAGCGCCACCGCCACCCGGTCCCCCTCGGCATGGAGCAGGACGAGCAGGCTGCGGCCCCCATCCCAATCGGGCTCGCCGCCCTCCGGCCGATGCCATTCCACATCGGGGATGCCGCCCGCATCGGTGGCGGCGCCGGTCAGCCTCCGCCCGCCGTGCAGGGCCGGATGGGAGAGGCGCGCCCGCACCAAAGCGGCGGTGAACTCGACTAGCCACTCATCCATCTCCTCCCAGTCGAACCAGGAGATGGGGTTGTCCTGCGCATAGGCGTTGTTGTTGCCGCCCTGGCTGCGCCCCGCCTCGTCGCCCATCGAGAGCATCGGCGTCCCCCGCGCCGTCAGCAGCAGGGCGAGCAGCGCCCGCACGTCGCCGGCCCGCCGGGCGAGCACGCCGGCATCCTCGGTCGGCCCCTCGACGCCATGGTTCCAGGAGAAATTCTCCGCCGTCCCGTCTCGGTTCTCCTCGCCATTCGCGTGGTTCCGCCGCTCCGTGTAGGCGGTAAGGTCGGTCAGGGTGAAGCCGTCATGCGCGGTGATGAAGTTGACGCTGTCCGTCACCGGCCGGTCGGCGCCGAACACATCCGCGGAGCCGGCGAAGCGCGTCGCCAGCTCCCCCAGCAGCCCGCCATCGCCGCGCCAGAAGCGTCGCGCCGTGTCGCGGAAGCGGTCGTTCCACTCGCCCCAGCCGGCCGGGAAGCGGCCGAGCTCATAAGTGCCGATATCCCAGGGCTCGGCGATGATCAGCAACTCGCGCAGCACCGGGTCCTGCCGCATGGCGGAGAGCAGCGGCGCATCCGGGTCGAAGCCGTGCTCGCGCCGCCCGAGCGTCGCCGCCAGGTCCAGCCGGAAGCCGGCGATGCCAGACTGCACCGCCCAGTGCCGCAGCGCGTCCATCACCAGCCGCAGCGGCCAGGGCCGGTCGAGGGCGAGGGTATTCCCCGTCCCTGCGTCATTGGCATAGCCGGCACCGCGCGTGCGGTAGAAGGCGCGGTTGCCGAGGCCACGCAGCGAGAGCGTCGGCCCCGCCGCATCCCCCTCGCCACTGTGGTTGAAGACGACGTCGAGGATGGTACCGATCCCCGCCGCCCGCAGCGCCGCGACCGCCGCCCGCACCTCCGCCATGCCGCCCGGCGCCAGGCGCGGGCAGGGCACGAGGAAGGCGACCGGGTTGTAGTTCCAGTAATTGGTGAGGCCGAGCGGCGCCAGGTGCCGCTCGTCGATCCCCGCCGCCACCGGCAACAGCTCCAGATGCGTCACGCCGAGTCGCTGCAGATGCGCGATCGCCGCCGGATGGCCGAGCGCGGCGAAAGTGCCGCGGATCGCCTCCGGAATTGCCGGGTGGCGCATGGTGAAGCCGCGCACATGCGCCTCGTAGATCACCCGCGGCCCCTGCGGCAGCGGCGGCAGCGGCGCGGACGGCTCCGCCGGCGCGGCGACGATCGCCTTCGGCAGGAAAAGCGCGCTGTCCGTCCCGTCCGGCCGCTCGCCCGTGTCGAAGAGCGCTGGATGCAGGCGGAAGCCGCGGTCGAGCGCCACCGCCCAGGGGTCGACCAGCAGCTTCGCCGGGTTGAACCGATGCCCCTCCTCCGGCGCCCAGGGCCCTTCGGCGCGGAGGCCGTAGCGCGCCCCCGCCCCGACGCCCGGCACATGCCCATGCCACAGGGCCCCGATGCGCTCGGTCAGCCGGTGCCGCGCCACCTCCCGCTCGCCCTCGAAGAGGCAGAGATCGACCGCCGCCGCATCCGGCGCGACCACGCCGACCCGCACGCCGTCGCCCTCGAGGACGACCCCAGGCTGCGGCTCAGCCATGCGCCAGCTCCCGGAACAGCGCCGCATAGCGACCGGCCGAGCGCGCCCAAGAGACATCGGCCGCCAGCGCATTCCGCCGCATCGCCGCCCAAGGCGCCCCGTCGCGCCAGAGTGCCGCGGCCCGACGCAGCGCCCCCGCCAGCGCCTCGGCCGAAGGCGGGGCGAATTGAAGCCCCGTCGCCGCCCCGGCCGCCAGCGCGGCCTCGTTCGCGTCGATCACCGTATCGGCGAGCCCGCCGACCCGCGCCACCACCGGCGCCGCGCCGTAGCGCAGTGCACAGAGCTGGGCGAGGCCGCAGGGCTCGAAGCGCGAGGGCACCAGCACCGCATCCGCCCCGCCATAGCCGAGCCGCGCCAGGCCCTCATCGAAGCCGATCACCGCCCCGACACTGCCGGGATGGGCTGCCGCCGCCTCCCGGCACCGCGCCTCCAGCCCCCGGTCGCCGGTGCCGAGGATGGCGAGTTGCGCGCCCTCCGCCAGCAGCGCCGGCAGCGCGTCCAGCACCAGGTCGATGCCTTTCTGCCAGGCCAGCCGTCCGACGAAGAGGAAGAGCGGCCCGCCCTCCTTCAGCCCGAACCGCGCCTGCAGCGCCGCCTTGTTTGCCGCCCGCCCCTCCGGCGCGGCGGCCGAGAAGCGCGCCGCCAGGTGCCGGTCCGTCGCCGGGTCCCATTCCGCCGTGTCGAGGCCGTTGAGGATGCCGCTCACCACCGCCGCGCGATGCCGCAGCAGCCCGTCGAGCCCCATCCCGCCCTCCGGCGTCCCGATCTCCGTCGCATAGGTCGGCGAGACGGTGGTGATCCGGTCGGCATAGTGCAGCCCTGCCTTCAGGAAGCCGACGCCGCCGAAATACTCCACGCCCTCCACGGCGAAGGCCTCCGCCGGCAGGCCGAGACGCGGGAAGAGCTCCGCCGGATACCACCCCTGGAAGGCGAGGTTGTGGATGGTGAAGACCACCGGCCGCGCCCCCCGCAGAAAGGCCCCGGTCAGGCCCGCCTGCCAGTCATGCGCATGGACGGCGTCGAACCCCTCGGCCGCCTCCGCCGCCGCCCGGCCTAAGGCCGCGAAGCGGATCGCATTGTCCGGCCAGTCCCGCCCATCCGGCCCGAGATAGGGGTTGCCCGGCCGGTCGAAGAGACCCGCCGCCTCCAGCACCAGCAGATCGAGCCCCGCCGTCCGACCGCGCAGCAGCCGCGCCGGCCCGCCGAAAAGCTCCGGCCAGTCGCGCACCGCCTCCGCCCCCTCGAGCGCCGCCAGCACCGCCGGGTAGCCCGGGACCAGCGTCGTGACGCCGATCCTCTCCCCCGCCAGCGCCCCCGGCAGGGCGCCCACCACATCCGCAAGCCCCCCCGTCTTCACCAGGGGGAAACATTCCGAGGCAACCGCCAGGACGCGCAGGCTCATCCCTGCAGCCGGTCCAGCATCGCCTGGGTGACGAGGCAGATGCCCTTGCCGGTGCGGCGGAAGCGCCGCGCATCCTCCTCCGGGTCCTCGCCGACAACGAGGCCGGGCGGGATGCGCACGCCCCGGTCCACGACCACATTGGTCAGCCGCGCATGCTGGCCGACATCGACCTGCGGCAGCAGCACCGCCCCATCGACCTTCGACCAGCTATGCAGCCGCACCCCGGTGAAGAGCAGCGAGCGCCGCGCCGAGGCGCCCGAGATGATGCATCCACCCGAGACCAGTGAGGAGATCGCCTCCCCCCGCCGCCCCACCACGTCATGGACGAATTTCGCCGGCGGCGTGATCTCGGCATAGGTCCAGATCGGCCAGTCGCGGTCGAACAGGTCGAGCGGCGGGACGATGTCGGTCAGGTCGATATTGGCTTCCCAATAGGCATCGACCGTCCCCACATCCCGCCAGTAAGGTTGGAATTCGGAGGAGGAGCGCACGCAGGACCGCTCGAAGCGATGCGCGACGGCGGTGCCGTGCCGCACCAGCCAGGGGATGATGTCCTTGCCGAAGTCATGCTCCGAGTTCGGATCCTCCGCATCGCGCCGCAGCAGGTCGAGCAGGAAGCGCGTCTCGAAGACATAGATGCCCATGCTGGCGAGCGCGAGCTCCGGCCGGTCCGGGATGCCGGGCGGGTCGGCCGGCTTTTCGATGAAGTCGACGATGCGCCCCGTCGGGTCGACCTTCATCACGCCGAAGCCGCTCGCCTCGGGCCGCGGCACCGCCATGCAGGAGACGGTGACGTCGGCGCCGGTCTCGACGTGCTGCGCCAGCATCTTCTCGTAGTCCATCTTGTAGATGTGGTCGCCGGCCAGCAGCACGATGTGCCGCGGCGCCATGTCGGCGATGATGTCGGCGTTCTGGAACACCGCATCCGCCGTGCCGAGATACCAGTTCTGCTCGGAGACCCGCTGGCTGGCGGGCAGGATGTCGAAGCTCTCGTTCCGCTCCGGCCGGAGGAAGGTCCAGGCCCGCTGCAGGTGGCGGATCAGGCTGTGCGCCTTGTACTGCGTGGCGACCGCGACGCGCCGGATGCCGGAGTTGACCGCGTTGGAGAGGGCGAAGTCGATGATCCGCGACTTGCCGCCGAAATAGACCGCCGGCTTGGCCCGGCGGTCCGTCAGCTCCATCAGCCGGCTGCCGCGCCCGCCGGCGAGCACGAAGGCCATGGCCGTGCGGGCCAGGGGCCCATGGGCGCGTTCGGGCCCATACTCACGGCTGTTCGGCATCCCTGTCTCCCCCCATTGGCGACCGGATGAGATTGCCGGGAATTCGATCCGCGCGACAGTTGCGAATCGACACTCCCATCATCACGCCCGCGTCGCCCAAGGGGTGGAGCGGCGCCTATTTCCGCACCGGCACCCGCCAGATCTCCTCGGCATATTCCCGGATCGTCCGGTCGGAGGAGAACCAGCCCATATTCGCGGTATTGAGGATGGCCGAGCGCTGCCAGGCCGCCTCGTCCGACCAGCGCGCCGCGACGTCGCGCTGCGCCTCGAAATAGGCGTCGAAATCGGCCGCGACCATGAAGTAGTCGCTGCCGCAGAGCGCATCCACGAGGTCCGTGTAGCGGCTGCGGTCATCCGGCGAGAAGACGCCCGAGCGCACCGCCTCCAGCACCTCGGACAGCCGCGGCGAGGCCTCGACCGCCGCCGAGCCCTGGATGCCGTCGCGCCGCCGCTGCTCCACTTCCTCGGTCGTCATGCCGAAGATGAAGATGTTCTCGGCGCCGACATGCTCCAGCATCTCGACATTGGCGCCGTCCAGCGTGCCGATGGTGAGCGCGCCGTTGAGCCCGAGCTTCATGTTGCCCGTGCCCGAGGCTTCCATCCCCGCCGTCGAGATCTGCTCGGAGAGGTCGGCCGCCGGCACGATGATCTCGGCGAGCGAGACGTTGTAGTTCGGCATGAAGGCGACCTTCAGCAGGTTCCGCACCGTGGGGTCGCTGTTGATGACCCGCGCCACGTCATGCGCCAGCTTGATGATCTGCTTCGCCCGGTGGTAGCTCGCCGCCGCCTTGCCGGCGAAGATCTTGACCCGCGGCACCCAGTCCCGCGTCGGCTGCGAGCGGATCGCGTCATAGAGCGCGATGGTCTCGAGCACGTTCAGCAGCTGCCGCTTGTACTCGTGGATGCGCTTGATCTGCACGTCGAACATGGCATGCGGGTCGACGCGGATGTCGAGCTGGCTGCGGATCAGCGCCGCCAGCGCCTCCTTGTTCTGCCGCTTCACGGCGAGGAACCTCGCCTGGAAGGCGGCATCGCCGGCCAGCGGCGCCAGCGCCTTCAGCGCCTCCGGCTCGTCGAGGAAGCGCGGCCCGATCGTCTCGGCGAGCAGCCCCGTCAGCCCCGGGTTGCACTGCTGCAGCCAGCGCCGGAAGGTGACGCCATTGGTCTTGTTGACGACCTTACCCGGCTCCAGCTGGTGGAAATCCTTGAAGACGGTCTTCTTCAGGAGGTCGCTGTGCAGCGCCGAGACGCCGTTCACCTTGTGCGAGCCGACGAAGGCGAGGTGCCCCATCCGCACCCGCCTGCCATGTCCCTCCTCGATCAGCGAGACGGAGGAGAGCAGGCGGTGGTCGGCGGGATGCGCCGCCCGCACCCGGTCCAGGTGGAAGGCGTTGATCAGGTAGATGATCTGCATGTGGCGCGGCAGCAGCCGCTCCATCAACGGCACCGCCCAGCTCTCCAGCGCCTCCGGCAGCAGGGTGTGGTTGGTGTAGCTGACCGTGCCCTGGGTGATCTCCCAGGCCTCGTCCCAGGGGATGCCGTGCAGGTCGACGCAGATGCGCATCAGCTCGGCGATGGCGATCGCCGGATGCGTGTCGTTGAGCTGGATCGACACCCTGTCCGGCAGCGACCTCAGGTCGCCATAGACGCGGAGGTGCCGGCGCACCAGGTCCTGCAGCGCGGCGGAGGCGAAGAAGTATTCCTGCTTCAGCCGCAACTCCTGCCCCGCCGGGCTCTCGTCGGAGGGGTAGAGCACCTTGCAGATGCTCTCCTGCCGCACCCGGTCGGCCAGCGCGCCGACATGGTCGCCCCAGTTGAAGGCATCGAGCTTCAGCGGATCCGCCGCCCGCGCCGACCACAGCCGCAGCGTGTTCACGTGCTCGCCGCGCCAGCCGACCACCGGCGTGTCGTAGGCGACGGCCTGGACCGTCTCGGCCGGATGCCAGACATGGCGCATCCGCGCCTCGGAGACGATCACCGCCTCGACGCTGCCGCCGAAGCCGATGTCATAGGCGATCTCCGGCCGGGCATATTCCCAAGGGTTGCCGAAATTGAGCCAGTCCTCCGGGTATTCCTGCTGCCAGCCGTCGCGGATGATCTGGCGGAACAGCCCGTGCTCGTAGCGGATGCCGTAGCCGAAGGCGGGGATGGAGAGGCTCGCCATGCTCTCCATGAAGCAGGCGGCGAGCCGGCCGAGGCCGCCATTGCCGAGCGCCGCATCCGGCTCCGCCTGGCGCACCTTCTCGAAATCGACGCCAAGCGGCGCCAGCGCCTCGGCCACCATCTCGGCCAGGCCGAGATTGGTCACGCCATCCCGCAGCAGCCGGCCGATCAGGAATTCGAGCGACAGGTAGTAGACCTGCTTCTGCCCGCCCTCATAGGCGGCGCGCGTCACGCTCAGCCAGCGGTCGATGATCCGGTCCCTGACGGCCAGCGCCGTCGCCATGAACCAGTCGCGGTCGCGCGCGCCCGCCTGGCTCTTGCCGAGGTCGTAGGTGAGCTTGCGGACGATGGCGGCCCGCAAGGTCTCGGCATCGAGCGCCTCGGCCGGAACCGGAACGAAAGAATTGGCCAGCGTGTCCACGGATTTCCAACCTCTTGCAGGGACCCTGGCGGCACCGCCGCACCATTCACGCAATAGTGCCAGACCCTTGCGTGAAACTGAACCGGCATCGTGCTCAGCCCGGTTCGTTGGCATTGGGGAAGAAAAGCTGCTCGCCGCCGATCCGGTACCCGGCGATGGCGGCCTGTCCGGCCGGGCCGGTGATCCAATCGATGAAGGCCTGCGCTTCCCCGGCCTTTACCGCGGGATGACGCTGCGGGCTAACGGGCAGAACGCCGTACTGGTTCAGCAGCCGGGCATCTCCTTCCACCAGGATTTTCAGCCCCTGCCGGTTGCGGAAGGCGAGCCAGGTGCCGCGGTCGGCCAGCAGATAGGCCTCCTGCGCGGCGGCGGTGTTGAGCGCCGGCCCCATCCCCTGCCCCACTTCGCGGTACCACTGCCCGCGGCCCCGGACCGGATCGATCCCCGCCTCCTGCCAAAGCCGCAGCTCCGCCCCATGCGTCCCGCTGCGGTCGCCGCGCGAGACGAAGGGGAGTCGCTTCGTTGCGATGCGGCGCAGCGCCTCCGCCACGTCGCGCGTGCCGGCGATGCCGGCCGGGTCCGCCGCCGGCCCGATCAGGACGAAGTCGTTGTACATCACCCCCCGCCGCGGCCCGCCATGGCCATCGGCGACGAAGCGCTCCTCCGCCGCCCGGTCGTGCACGAGGAGGGCATCGGCATCGCCCCGCCGCCCGACATCGAGCGCCTGCCCCGTCCCGAGCGCCACGACCCGGACGCCGATGCCGGTGTCGCGGGTGAAGATCGGCAGGATATGGCCGAAGAGCCCCGACTGCTCCGTGCTGGTGGTCGAGGCCAGGGTGATGAACCGCTCCTCGGCCGCCACCGGCCGCGCGAAGCCGGTCAGCAGGAGGCCGAGCAGAAGGCGGCGTCTCACCACAGCAACTCTCCCTGGAGAAAGGCCGCGGCCTCCGCACTCGCGGGACGGGCGAAGAAGGCCGCGGCGGGGGCCTGCTCCACCACCCGCCCGCGATGCAGGAAGACCACCTCCCCGGCCAGCCGCCTGGCTTGGCCCAGATCGTGCGTGGTCATGACGAGTTTCGTCCCCCGTGCGGCGATGCGGCCGATGATCTCCTCCACCGCCCGCGTCGCCGCCGGGTCGAGGCTGGCGCTGGGCTCGTCGAGGAATAGTACCTCCGGCTCCAGCGCCGCCGCCCGAGCGAGGGCCAGCCGCTGCTGCTCGCCCCCCGAGAGGCGCCGCGCCGGCCGCCCGGCCAGGGTCGAGAGCCCGACCTCCGCCAGCGCCGCCTCCGCCCGCCGCATCCGCTCGGGCCGGGGAATGCCCGCCAGGGCCAGCGGGTACCGCACATTCGCGAGTGCCGAGCGCCGCAGCAGCACCGGCCGCTGGAAGACCATCGCCCCGCGGATCGCCGCCTCGGGCGTGATCCGACCGCTGCCCGGCCGCAGCAGCCCGTGCAGCAGCCGCAGCAGCACCGACTTCCCCGCCCCGTTCGGCCCGAGGATCAGCATCGGCGCTCCCGGCTCAATGGTGAGCGACACCCCGCTCAGGATCTCGACGCCCCCGGCGGCATAGCCGATCGATTCGGCCCGGATCGGCAGCATCAGCCGGCCCGGCGCAGCGCCACGTCACGCAGCCCCTGGGCCAGCGCATTCACCCCGAGCACGATCACCATCAGCACCAGGCCGAGGGCGAGGGCCAGCGGCAGGTCGCCCTTGCTGGTCTCGAGCGCGATGGCCGTCGTCATCGTCCGGGTGAAGCCCTCGATGTTCCCGCCGACCAGGATCACCGCCCCGACCTCGGCGCTTGCCCGCCCGAAGCCGGCGAGCAGCACGGTCAGCAGGGCGAAGCGCCCGTCCCAGAGCAGGGTCGGCACCGCCCGCCAGGGCCCGGCGCCGAAGGAGCGCAGCGCCTCGGCATATTCCTCCCACAGCGCCTCCAGCACCCCGCGGGCGAGCGCGGCGAGGATCGGTGTGATCAGCACCGCCTGGGCGATCACCATCGCCCCCGGGGTGAAGAGCAGGCCCCAGCCGCCGAGCGGCCCGGAGCGGGAGAGCAGCAGGTAGATCAGCAGCCCGGCGACCACCGGCGGCAGCCCCATCAGCGCATTCAGCGCGACGACGACGGCCCGCCGGCCCGGGAAGCGCGCCACCGCCAACAGCGCCCCGAGCGGCAGCCCGACCAGCGCCGCGATGCCGAGCGCGGCGAGGCTCACCCGCAGCGACAGGCCGAGGATGGCGAGCATCCCCGCATCCCCATCGCGGACCAGCGCGATGGCAGCCATGAAGGCGGAACCCAGATCCTGCACCACTGCTCCCCGGAAGCGGCGGGAGGGTGCTGGCGCCGGCCCCCGCGGTCAATCTCCCCTTGCGGCCGGCCGATGCGGCGGCTCTCCTGCGCTCCCGGGGAGGACCGCCATGGAAAGCCTGCTGCCCATCGCCGCCCGCGCGGGCGCGCTGCTGAAGGCCCGCGGCGAGACCATCGCCGTCGCCGAGTCCTCGGCCGGCGGCCTGGTCTCCGCCGCGCTGCTCGCGGTCCCAGGCGCCTCGGCCTATTTCCTCGGCGGCACCGTGGTCTACACGCGGACGGCGCGTGAGGCCCTGCTCGCCATCCCGCCCGAGCGGCTGAACGGCGTCCCGCCCTCCACCGAAGCCTATGCGGCGATGATGGCGGAGGGGATGCGCGCCCAGCTCGGCACGGTCTGGGCCCTCGGCGAGACCGGCGCTACGGGCCCCGCGGGGAATCGCTACGGCTACCCGGCGGGCCATGCCTGCCTCGCCGTCGCCGGTCCCGTGGCGCGGACGCTCACCGTCGAGACCGGCCATCGCGACCGCATCGCCAACATGCGCGAATTCGGCACCCGCCTGCTCGGCCTGCTGGTCGAGGCGCTGGAGGCGGCGCCATGACCGGGTATTTCGCCTGGCACGAGCTGATGGTCCCCGACCCCGCCGCCGCGGCCGCCTTCTATGGCGCCGTGGCCGGCTGGGGCAGGCGCGACGCCTCGACCGAGGCCCAGCCCTACACCCTCCTCACCGCCGAGGACCGGCCCGCCGCCGGCCTCCTCCCGCTGACGCCGGAGGATCGCGCCAAGGGCACCCTCCCCGGCTGGATCGGCCATGTGCTGGTCGCGGACCTCGAGGAGACCCTCGCCCGCGCCGCCTCGCTTGGCGCCACGATCCTCGTGCCGCCCCGCGCCATCGAGATCGGCCGCTTCGCCGTGATCGTCGATCCACAAGGTGCCGTCCTCGCCCTCTTCGCCGGCACCCTGCCGCCGCCGCCCATGGGCAGCCCGGGCCATGTCGGCTGGAACGAGCTGGCGGCGACCGACTGGCCCGCCGCATTCGAATTCTACGCCACCCTCTTCGGCTGGCAGCGGCTGGAGGCGGTGGATATCGGCCCGATGGGCACCTACCAGACCTTCGGCCCCAGCGGCGGCCCGGCGATCGGCGGCATGTTCAACCGCCCGTCCGCCATTCCCCGCCCCTTCTGGGCCTTCTACATCGTCGCCGGTGACATCGACGCGGCAGGCGAGCGGGTCCGCACCGCCGGCGGCCAGGTGGCCAACGGGCCGATGGCTGTGCCGGGCGGCGCCTGGATCCTGCACGGGCTCGACCCGCAGGGCGCCTTCTTCGCCCTGCTTGGGACGCGCGCTACCCCCTGAACTGCGCGCCCGCATCCACGTCGATCGTCGTGCCGGAGAGGTAGCCGCCGCGGGGGCTAGCGCAGAACACGGCGAGGTCGGCGATCTCCTCCGGCTTGCCCGCGCGGCCGAGCGGCAGCCCGGCCAGCATCTCCTCCCAGCGGCCCTCGTCGCCGAATTTCGTCTTCGCCCGCGACTTGGAGAGGGCGATGATCCGGTCCGTCATCGTCGCCCCCGGCGCGATGCCGACCACGCGGACGCCCTTGTCGGTCGACTTGCCGCCGAGCGCCGCGGTGAAGGCGATCAGCGCCGCGTTGCCCGAGGCGCCGCAGATATAGTCCGCCCGCGGCGCCCGCCCGGCCATGCCGATGATGTTGACGACGGTGCCCGCACCCTTCGCCTCCATCCGCGGCACATAGAGCCGGCAGAGATGGATGTAGCCGAAGACCTTCAGCGCCCAGGCCTCCTGCCAGCGGGCGAGGTCGATATCGGCGAGCGTCCCGCCCGGGATGGCGCCGGCATTGTTCACCAGCACGTCGATGTCGGGATGCGCCGCCGCCAGCGCCTCCCGCGCCCCCGCATCGCCGAGATCCCCCACATGGATGGCGATGTTGACGTTGTGCCGCCCGCGGATGCCCTCCGCCGCCCGCTCCAGCGCCGCCGCGTCGCGCGAGGCGAGCACCAGGTCGCATCCCTCGGCCGCGAAGGCCCCGGCGCAGGCAAGGCCGATCCCCTTCGACCCGCCGGTGACCAGCACCCGCTTGCCGGCAATCCCCATCTCCATGGCGTATTCCTCCCGCTCAGGGCGGGAAGCCTACAGCCGCGGCGCGACGCCCGACACCCCGCTCGCCTGCTCCAGCTGGGACAGCGCCAGGAGATAGGCATAGCGCGCCTGGTTCGCCTGCACGCGCGTCGCGTTCAGCACGCGGAGCGCATCCAGCACGTCGAGCAGCGTCCGCCCGCCGGCGACATAGGCCTGCTCGGTGCTGCGATAGGCCTCCTCCGCCCGGCCGAGCGCGCCGCCGGCATAGAGGTTCAGCAGCGCCCGCGCCTGCTCCACCCCCGCCCAGGCCGCGGCGAACTCGGCCCGCGCCTGCAGCAGCGTCGCCCGCGACAGCGCATCCGCCTGGCCCTGCTGCGCGGCCGCCGCCGCAATGTTTCCCTCGACGATGCGGGAGGTGAAGATCGGCACCGAGAGCTGCAGGCCGAAGCTGTTCAGGGCATCCAGCCGGTCCCGCGAATCGGGCAGGTCCTGCGACAGCGCCGAGCGGCTCCAGCCCGCATCCACCGTGACGTCGCGCGAGCGGCTCGCCTCGGCGAGCTGCCGGTTGGCCGCCGCCGCGGCGGCCTGCCGCTCGGCCGCCACCACGTCGGGCCGGCTGAGCACGCCCTGCGCCAGCGCCTCCCGCCCGATGCCGAGATCGGGGACGGCGTCGAACCGGCCGCGTACGTCGAAGGCCACCGGCGACAGGATGGTGCGCACCGCGGTCGGCGCGCTGGCCGGCCCCGCCGGCGTCCCCGTCCGCCCCTGCTGCCCGGGCGGCGGCGCCAGCGCGCCCGTCGCCGCCGGGTTGATGCCGAGCGAGGAGAGCGTCCCCGCCCCCGGCGTGAACACCGCCGGATCGGCCGAGAGCAGCGCCGCCACGGCCGCGATGCCCGCCGCATAGGCCTGGGCGTTGCTCGTCACGTCGCCCTCGAACTGCAGCCGGCTCGCCTGGAAGCGCAGCAGGTCGCCCTCGGGGATGGCGCCGTCGCGGAACTGTCGCCGCAGCAGCTGCTCCGTCCGGTCGAGGCTCGCCCGGTTGCCGAGCGCGACCTCGAGGTTGGCCCGCGCCAGCAGCGCGCCGAGGAAGGCCTGGCGGAGCTGGAAGAGCTGGGTGCGCAGCGCGTCCAGCACCTGCGCCTCCGCCCCCTCGATCTGCCGCTCGGCGAAGCGGGTGCGGAGCGTCCGCTTGCCGCCGCGCTCCACCAGGACGGTGAGGCCGACGCTGATGTTCTTCGCCGGGCTGAGGTAGCGGGCGCCGCGCAGCGCGCCGTTCCGCGTCTCGCCGAACTGGGCGAAGCTGTTGCCGACCGAGACGGTGGGCGCCGGCCGCGAGGAGGCCACCAGTCGCTGCGCCCGCGCCGCGTCCACCCCGCGCCGCGCCGCGATCACGGCGAGGTTGCGCTCGACAAGCGCCGCCTCCGCCTCGTCGAGGGAGAGCGGGCGGGCGCCCGGCCCGATCGGCAGCGGCATCATGCCCGGCGGCGGTGCGGCGGGAGGCGTCTGAGCCTGGACGGGAAGGCCGGAGAGCAGGGCGCAGCCGAGCAGGGCCGCGCGGAAGGACAGCCTCATGCCCGCACCGCTCCGCCCGGGGCCGCCGCCTCGGCCCGGCGGATATGCCGCGGCTTGCCGAAGAGGTCGATCATCGCCGGGAAGACCACCAGGATGAAGAGCGGCACCAGCCCGATCCCACCCACCACGACCAGCGCCAGAGGCTTCTGCACGTCAGCGCCGATGCCGGTCGCCAGCGCCATCGGCAGCAGCCCGGTGAAGCTGGCGAAGCAGGTCATGAAGACGGGCCGCATCCGGTCCCGCCCAGCCTGGTCGAGCGCGGTGCGCCAGGGCATCCCCTCCAGCCGCAGGTGGTTGAAATGGGAGAGCATGATGATGCCTTCCATCACGGTGATGCCGAAGAGCGCGAGGAAGCCGATGGCCGCCGGCACGCTGAAGTTGAGCCCCGCCACGGCCAGCGCCGCGATGCCGCCGGTGATCGACATCGGTACGATGCCGAAAACCAGCAGCGTCTCGCGCAGCGTGTTGAACTGCACGTACAACAAAACGAGGATCAACGCGAGCGCGGCCGGCACCACCACCAGCAGCCGGCCGATCGCCTCCTGGAGGTTGCGGAACTCGCCCAGCCAGTCGAGCCGGTAGCCGGGCGGCAGCTCCACCCGGGCGGCGACGAGGGCCTGCGCCTCGGCGACGGTGCTCGCCGGGTCCCGCCCGCGCACGCTGAAGCGGATCGGCACGTAGCGCGAGGCATCCTCCCGGTAGATGTAGGAGACGCCGGAGACCAGCTTGATCTCCGCCACGTCGGAGAGCGTCGCCCCGCGCAGCCCGCCGACGGGAATGCGCCCGATCGCCTCCAGGCTGTCGCGGTAGGGCGCGTCCAGCCGCACGACGATCGGGAAATTGCGGTCGCCGCCCGGCTCGTAGAGCCGCCCCGCCTCGCGCCCGCCGATCGCCGCCTGGACCACCTCGTTCACGTCGTCGACCGCGAGCCCGTAGCGCGCCGCCCGCGCCCGGTCGATCTGCACCGCGACCGTCGGCTGGCCGAGCGAGCGGAAGACGGCGAGGTCCGCCACACCCTCGACGCCCGCCATCACATGGCGGATCTCCTCCGCCTTGCGGGCGATGATGTCGAGCTCCGGCCCGTAGACCTTGACGGCATTGGCACCCTTCACGCCGGAGGCCGCCTCCTGGACGTTGTCGCTGATCGCCTGGGAATAGCTGAACTCGACGCCGACGAAGCGGCCGGACAGGCGCTCCTGCATGGCGCGGACCAGCCCGTCGCGGTTCGGCGCCGTGGTCCAGGCGTCCGGCGGCTTCAGGGGGAGGAAGAACTCCGCATTGAAGAAGCCGGCGCTGTCCGTCCCGTCATCCGGCCGGCCCTGCTGCGAGGTGGCGGTGATCACCTCGGGGAACTCCATCAGCGTCCGGCGGATGCGGTTGACCGTGTCGTTGCCCTCCTCGAGGCTGATCGTCCCCGGCATGGAAGCGCGGACCCAGAGGTTGCCCTCCTCCAGCGTCGGCAGGAACTCGGCGCCGAGCTGCGCCATCAGGAGAAGCGAGCCGGCGAAGAGCGCGGCCGCCAGCAGCAGGCAGAGGGCGCGGGCCCGCATCGCCGCGGCATAGAGCCGGCTGTGCCCCCAGCGGAGCGCCCGGACCAGCAGCGTGTCGCGCTCCTTGCTGTCCTCGCGCAGCAGGGCGGCGGCGAGCGCGGGCGTGATGGTGAAGGTCGCCAGCAGCGCGCCGATGATCGCATAGGCATAGGTCTTCGACATCGGGCCGAAGATGCGCCCCTCGATCCCGCCCAGGGTGAAGAGCGGGATGAAGGCGGCGATGATGATCAGCGCCGAGAAGAAGATCGCCTTGTCGACCTCGCCGGCCGCCCGCAGCACGGTCAGCGACAGGCCCGAGAGCTCCCGCGAATTGGCCGGGGCGATGTAGCGGTGCGCCGGGTTCCGGCTGAGGCCGAGGTGGCGGTAGATGTTCTCGACCATGATGACGGTCGCATCCACCAAGAGGCCGAAGTCGAGCGCGCCGAGGCTGAGCAGGTTGGCGCTCTCGCCGCGTGCCATCATCAGCAGGATCGCGAAGAGGAAGGCGAAGGGCACCGTCGCCGCCACCACCAGGGCGCCGCGGAAGTCGCCGAGGAAGAGCCACTGGATGATGAGGATGAGGGCGACGCCCTCGATGATGTTGTGGACGACCGTGCGGGTGGTGATCTTCACCAGGTCCTCGCGGTCGTAGAGCGGCACGATCTTGACGCCGGGCGGCAGCACGCCCCCGGCGTTGACCCGCGCCACCTCCTCCTGCACGCCGCGGATGGTCGGCAGGGTCTGCTCGCCGCGCCGCATCAGCACGGTAGCCAGCACCACGTCGTCGTTGTTCTCCTGGCCGGCGATGCCGAGCCGCGGCAGGTTGCCGATCTCGACCGTCGCCACGTCGCCGAGCAGGACAGGCACGCCGCCCTCGGCCGAGACGACGACGCTGCGGATGTCGTCGAGGCCGCGGATCAGCCCGATCCCTTGCACCACCGCCGCCTGCGGCCCGATGCGGATGGTGCCCGCGCCCACCGTCGCATTGCCCGCCCGCACCGACTGGATCACCTGCGGCAGGGTCAGGCCGAGGGCCGCGATCCGCCTGAGGTCGACGACGACGTTGTAGCTCTTGGTCAGGCCACCGAAGGAGGTGACGTCGACGACGCCCGGGACGCGCTTGAAGCGCCGGTCGAGCACCCATTCCTGCAGGGTCTTGAGGTCGGCGAGCGAGTAGCCGGGCGGGCCGATCAGCCGGTAGCGCATGATCTCGCCGATCGGCGAGAGCGGGCTGATCTGCGGCTGCACGCCCTCCGGCAGCCCGCTGAGCTGGCCGAGCCGGTTCAGCACCTGCTGCAGCGCCTGGTCGTAGGTGTAGTTGAAGTTGAACTGCACCCGCACGTCGGAGAGGCCGAAGAGGCTGGTCGAGCGGACGGAGGTGAGGTTGGGCAGCCCCGCCATCGCCACCTCGACGGGGATGGAGACGTAGCGCTCGATCTCCTCGGCGCTCTGCCCCGGGTTCTGGGTGATGATCACCACCTGGGGCGGCACCGGGTCCGGATAGGCCTCGATGTTCAGCTTGGTGAAGGCGACCAGCCCGACGATGATGAAGGTAAAGAACAGGAGAATGACCAGCGGCCGGCGCTGGAGGGAGAAGGCGACAATCTGACGCATGCTGGTCTTTCCGACATTGCCGGGGCAGCCGGCTTCTTATTCTGCCCCGGATGGCCTCCTGGCGGCCATGCTTTTGCGGCGGCGGCTCAGTCGATGCGCGCCGCGCGGTCGATGAAGAGCGCGCCGCCGGTGACGACCCGGTCGCCCGCCTTCAGCCCCTCGGTCACCTCCACCATGTCGCCCGAGCGGATGCCGGGCTTGATGCGGCGGAGGATGAAGCGGTTGTCGTCGAGGGCGAGCCAGACGCTCGCCTCGGCGCCGCGGTAGATGATGGAGTTGACGGGGACGCCGACATTCTGCTCGCCCTCGCCGACCGAGATGCGGAAGGTGGCGAACATCTCGGGCTTCAGCAGGTGCTCGGGGTCCAGCACCTCGGCGCGGACGGTGAGGCGCCGCGTGGTCGCGTCGAGGCCGGTGCCCATGGTGGCGATGCGCGCCTCGAAGCGGTGGCCCGGCAGGGCGCCGACGCTGACATCGACCGGCTGGCCGATCCTGATCATCGGCGCGTCCAGCTCCCGCACCGCCGCGACGAGCCACATGGTGGAGAGGTCGGCGATGGTGAAGACCGGGTCGGAGGCGCCGGTCGAGAGCCACTGGCCCGGGCCGACGCGGCGCTGCACGACGGTGCCGCCGATCGGCGCCTTCACCGGCACCACGGCATTGACCATGCGGGTCTGCTCGATCCGGGCGATCTCGTCCATGCTGCGGCCGAGCACGCGGAGCTTGTCGCGCGAGGCGGAGAGCGTCGCCTCCGCGCTGCGGAGGTCGGCCATGGCGGTCATGGCGGCGGTGCGGGCCTGCTCCACGTCGCGCTGCGAGGCGGCGCGGGCGCCGAACAGGCTGACCTGCCGCGCCTCCTCGCGCCGCGCCTGGTCGAGCGTCGCGCGGGCCTTGTTGGCGGCATCGGAGGCGGACAGCAGGTCGTTGGCGGCGCCGGCGAGGTCGGTGGTCTCGATCTCGAGGATGGTGTCGCCCGCCTTCACCTCGTCGCCCATGCGGACCAGGACGCGGACGACGCGGCCGTTATAGGGCGAGAAGACGGGGGTGGAGCGGTCCTCGTTGTAGGCGATGCGGCCTTCCGCCACGCGCTCGGCGCGGAAGGCGTGGGAGTGCATCTCCTCGATCCTGAGCGCCCGCATCTCGGTATCGGACAGGCGGAACTCGCCCTGGGTCAGCGGTTCGGTCTGGGTGGCGGCGGGGGAGGTCGGGATGGCCCCGGCGGCCTTGCGGGACTGGTCGTACCAGTAGTAGCCACCGGCCGCCGCGGCGAGGACCAGCCCGAGCGCCAGCCAGAGCCTGCCACGGCCGCGCGGCGCCTCGGCCGGTTCCGGGGCCGGCTGCGGGGCAGCCGCCGCGCTGGCTTCGGGCAGCGGCTTCTGGGCTGCGGCGGCCTGCAGGCTCAAGGCGTCCACCGTCGATGCGAAACCATCGGTCCCCTTCGGCGGCGGCAGGTGTGTGGCGTTCATGGCGTTCCCGGACCTGGCGAAGCGTTTTTTTCCGTCGTTCCCCGGCGTGCCTCTGGCAGCGCCTTGCGGCCGGGCTGGTCCGGCTCCGTCATGATGCATCATGCACGGCCTGGACTTACAGAGACATTGGGCAAAACCTGAAACCTAGGCCATCTCTTATACGCTTTATGGGTGATAAATCTCGCGAATAAGACGAGTTGCGGAACCTCCCCGTCGACCGGGTAGCATCGCCGCGTCGCCTGCCGTGAAGGAGCGCGCCCGTGCCTCTCGATACCGCCCGATTTCTCGCAGATCTGGACCGGCTGCGGCAGATCGGCACCTGCCGCACCGGCGTGCACCGCCCGACCTTCGGCGCCGAGGACATGGAGAGCCGGCGCTGGCTCGCCGGGGCCATGGAGGCGGCGGGGCTCGAGGCGCGGATCGACGGCCTCGGCAATGTCCTCGGCCGCCACCGCGGGCCCGGGCCGCACCTGCTGGCGGGAAGCCATATCGAGACGCAGAACCAGGCCGGCTGGCTGGACGGCGTGCTGGGCGTGGTCGCGGCGCTGGAGCTCGCCCGCGCCGGGCTGCCGGTCGATGTCTGCGCCTATGCGGATGAGGAGGGGCATTGGGGCGATTTCCTCGGCAGCCGCAGCCTCACCGGCGCGGTGGATGAGGCGGAGCTCGATGCGGCGCGCAACCGCCATGACGGCAGGCCGCTGCGCGAGGCGCTGCGGGAGGCGGGGCTCGCCGGGTGCCCGCGGCTTCACCTGGAGCCCGGGCGGTACAAGGGGGCCTTCGAGCTACACATAGAGCAGGGAACGCAGCTCGAGCGCTCCGGGATGCGCATCGGCGTGGTGACGGGCATCGTCGGCATCCGCTCCTGGCGGATCACCGTCACCGGCCAGCAGGACCACACGGGCGGGACCACCATGGCAGAGCGGCGGGATGCCGGGCTCACGGCGGTGCGGCTGCTGGCGGCGCTCGATGCGGCAATGCCGATGGCCGCCGGCGAGCGCAGCGTCTGGACCACCGGCCGCATCCTGCTCGAGCCGAACGCGCCGATGATCATCCCCGGGCGGGCCGAGATCGTCTTCTCCTTCCGTGACCTGTCGCCCGAGGTGATGGACCGGATGGAGGACTGCCTCCGCCGCGTGGTGCAGGAGAGCAACCGGCGGGAGCGCTGCCCCGCGGTGCTGGAGCCGATCAGCCAGACCGCCCCCTCCCCTTGCGACCCGGCGATGCGGGCGGCGCTGCGCGAGGCGGCGGAGGCGCTCTGCCCCGGCGCCTGGGCGGAGATGCCGAGCGGGGCGATCCATGACAGCCAGATCCTCGCCCGCGTCATGCCGGTGGCGATGCTCTTCGTCCCCTCGATCGGCGGCATCAGCCATCACTGGGCGGAGGACACGAAGCGGGAGGACCTGGCGCTCGGGATGGAGGTGCTGTTCGAGGGCGCGCGGCGCTTCCTGGAGGCCTGAGGCCTCAGCGGCGGGACTGGCCCCAAATCTCGTACTCGCCCTCATGCGGGACGGGGAGGCTGCCGAGGCCGCGGCAGGTCGAGCCGAGGCGCGCCGCCAGCGCCCGGGAGGGCGCGTTCTCGGCCCGGATCACATGGATGACCTCCGGCCAGTCGAGCGTCCCGAAGCTCCAGGCGATCGCGGCCCGGGCCGCCTCCTCGGCATAGCCCTGGCCCCAGGCGGTGCGGACCAGCCCCCAGCCGACCTCGGCGCCCGGCCAGCCATGCGGCCGCCAGGGGCCGACGCGCCCGATCCAGCGCCCCGTCTCCCGCTCGATCACCGAGAACATGCCGAAGCCGTGTAACGCCCAGGAGCCGGCGACGGTGGCGAGGCCGCGCCAGGCCCCGAGCGGGGTCTGCACCCCGCCGATGAAGCGGGCCGAGGCCTCGTCGCCCATCAGCTCGATCCAGCCGGCGAGGTCCTCCTCGCGCGGCGGGCGGAGGAGGAGGCGCGCGGTCTCGAGGCGCGGGCCGTCCATGTCGTCAGATCATCAGCTCGATCAGGAAGGGGCCGGGGCGGGCGAAGCTCTGCGCCATAAGGTCGCCGAGCGCCTCGAGCGTCGTCGCCTGCGCCGCCTCGACACCCATGGAATTGGCGAGCTGGACCCAGCCGATATCGGGGTTGCCGAGGTCGAGCATGTCCATCGCCGTCCGCCCCGGATTGGCGCCGACATTCTGGTACTCGCCGAGCAGGATCTGGTACTTGCGGTTGGAGAGCAGCACGGTCGTCACCGGCAGCTTCTCGCGCGCCTGGGTCCAGAGGCCCTGGACCGTGTACATGGCGCTGCCGTCGGCCTGCAGGCCGATGACGCGGCGGCCGCCACCGGCCAGGGCTGCGCCGACCGCGACGGGGATGCCGTAGCCGATGGCGCCGCCGCAATTCTGCAGCCAGTCATGCGCCGGCGCCGCCACCGTCTCGGGGAAGAAGCCGCGGCCATAGGTGACGGATTCGTCGACCACGATCGAGCCTTCCGGCATCAGTGCGGCAACGGCGCGGGCAAGGCCCTCCGGCGAGAGGGCGCCGCGCGGCGCCTCCGGCCGGGCGCCGGCGGAGGGGATGGCGGCGGCCGGGGCGCCGAGCTCATCGGCCAGTGCGGCGAGCGCCGCTTCCGCATCCTGCTCGTAGCGGGTCAGGACATGGACAGAGGCATCGGCGGGGTAGAGGCGGCTCGGCTTGCCGGGATAGCCGAAGAAGCCGATCGGCTCCTTCGCATTGACCAGGACGAGGTGCTGGACATCGGCGAGCGCGGCCAGCGCTTGGTCCACCACATAGGGCACGCGGTCGAGCGGCAGGCGGCCCTGGCCGCGCTGGGTGCGGGCATTCGACCCCTCGGCCATCAGCCGGCAGCCGGTGGCGGCGGCGATGCGGTGGGCCTGGCGCTGCGCGCCCTCGGTCAGGGCGAGGCCGCCGAGCAGGAGCATCACGCCCTTCTTCTCGCGGAGCAGCCGGGCGGCCTGCCGGACGGCGTGCGGGTCCGCCTGCGGCGCGGCGGGGACGGGGAGCGCCTGGGCGACGACGCCGCCCTCGTTCCAGGAGCTGTCGGAGGGGAGGATGAGCGTGGCGATCTGGCCCGGCGAGGTGCGAGCGGCCTGGACGGCGGTGGCGGCATCGGCGCCGACATCCTCCGAGCGCGTCGAGGTGCGGGTCCAGGCCGAGACACCCCTCGCCCAGCCCTCGGTATCGGCGGTCAGCGGCGCGTCGAAGGGGCGGTGGTAGACCGCCTGGTCGCCGACGATGTTGACGATGCCGGAGCGGGCGCGGCGGGCGTCGTGCAGGCCGGCCAGGCCGTTGGCGAGGCCGGGGCCGCAATGCAGCAGGGTGCAGGCCGGCTTGCCGGCGATGCGCCAGTAGCCGTCCGCCGCGCCGGTGACGATGTTCTCCTGCAGGCCGAGGACGCAGCGCATGCCGGGGATGCGGTCGAGGGCTGCCACGAAATGCATCTCGCTGGTGCCGGGGTTGGAGAAGCAGACATCGACCCCTCCCCCGAGCAGGGTCTTCACCAGGCTTTCGGCTCCGTTCACGGCGCATTCCTCTCGCAGGTCTTGGGGCGCAGGGTGCAGGGGCTTGCGGCGGTGGGCAAGATGGGGTGCGGCATGGCATTCTGTTGCGGAACCGAGGGGGAGTGATCCATGACCGCCAACCGCTTCATCGTCTCGCGCCGCGTGGCGCTGGGCCTCGCCACCGGGCCGCTGCTGGTGGCGGCCGGCCCCGTGCGGGCGCAGCCGCGGCTCGACAAGGTGAGCTTCGTCACAAACTGGCGCGCCCAAGCCGAACATGGCGGCTTCTACCAGGCGCAGGCGGCGGGGCTGTACCGGGCGGCGGGGCTCGAAGTGGAGCTGCGCTCGGGCGGGCCGCAGATCAACCCGGCGCAGCTCTTGATCGGCGGGCGCGTCGACATGGCGATGGGCAACGGGCTCGGGGCGCTGGGCTTCGTGCGCGAGGGCATCCCCTTCCTCTGCGTCGCCGCGGTGTTCCAGAAGGACCCGGTGGTGCTGATCGGGCATCCGGGCCAGGGCATCGACGGCTTTTCCTCTCTGAAGGGGCGGCCGGTACTGATCAGCGCGGAACCGCGTGTCACCTGGTGGCCCTATGTGCGGCAGAAATTCGGGCTGAGCGACGAGCAGGTGCGACCCTACACCTTCAGCCTGGCGCCCTTCCTCGCCGACAAGCGGGTGGTGCAGCAGGGCTATCTGGGGAGCGAGCCCTTCTCCATCCGGCAGCAGGGCGTGGAGCCGGTGGTGCTGCTGGTGCATGACAGCGGCTTCCAGGACTACGGCACCACCATCAATGTCGGGGCCAAGACGCTGGCCGAGCGGCGCGAGGTGATCGGGCGCTTCGTCGATGCCAGCATGGCCGGCTGGGACCAGTACCTGAAGGGCAAGGCCGGCGGCTTCGACACGGACGGCGCCAACCGGCTGATCCGCCAGCAGAACCAGGAGATGGGCGAGGACCTCATCGCCTATGGCACCGAGATGATGAACAAGGAGGGCATCGTGCGCTCGGGCGATGCCGCGCGCCTCGGCATCGGGGCGATGACGGAGGCGCGGTGGGGCGCGCTCTACGAGGCGGCGACGCAGGTGGGCGTGGTGCCGCAGGGGATGGAGTGGCGGCGGGCCTTCGATCTCGGGCTGGTCGGGAAGGGCATCGGCCGCGCCTAAAATGCTCAAGGCCGCGCCGCGGAAGTCCCTGGTCCGGCTCGTTTTGCCTTGACAATTCTAGGACTTTAATCCTTTATGCCGGTCCCGGCGCTGGGCCGGCATGGAGGCAGGGCATGCTCATCCGGATCTCGCCGCAATGGCAGATCACCATCCCGACCGCTTTGCGGGGAGCGTTCGGGCGCGCGTCGCAGGCGGAGGTACGCATGGAGCGCGGGGTGATGATGGTGCGGCCGGTCATCGCGCCCTCCGCCGACTGGGTGGAGAGCCAGTTCGCCCCGCAGGGCATCACCAAGGAGGTGCTGTGGGAGGCGATGCGGGTGATCGAGGGGCGGCGGCGGAAGGCGGAGAGCGGGAGTTGATTATCTTCCTATAGTCCGGATGTGCAGCCGGAGGCAAGGGACTTCCGCCGCGGCGGGCGGCCCTTGCCGCCCGCGCCTTCCTCCCTTCATTCTTATCCCGATGCGCTCCCTCCCTTCCCCCTTCGCGTGACGCTCGTCGCCCTCGACGGCGTCGGCAAGCGCTTCGCCAGCGGGACGGAGGCGCTCAGGGGCGTCGACCTCAGGATCGAGGCAGGGGAGTTCCTGTCGCTGCTCGGGCCGTCGGGCTGCGGGAAGTCGACGCTGCTGCGGCTGATCGCCGGGCTCGCCGAGCCGAGCGCGGGGCGGATCGAGCGCCAGGCCTCGCGGCAGGTGGGCTTCGTCTTCCAGGAGGCGACGCTGCTGCCCTGGTCGGATGCCATCACCAATGTGCGGCTGCCGCTGCGGCTCGCCGCCCTGCCGCGGCCGGAGCAGGAGGAGCGGGCGGCGGAGGCGCTGCGCCAGGTCGGGCTCGGCGGGTTCGAGCGGGCCTATCCGCGCGAGCTTTCGGGGGGCATGCGGATGCGCGTCTCCATCGCCCGCGCCCTGGTGACGCGGCCGAGCCTGCTGCTGATGGACGAGCCCTTCGCCGCGCTCGACGAGCTGACGCGGCACCGGCTGAACGACGACCTGCTGGCGCTCTGGGCGAGGAGCGGGGTGACGGTGGTCTTCGTCACCCATTCGGTCTTCGAGAGCGTCTATCTCTCCTCGCGCATCCTCGTCATGGCGGCGCGGCCGGGGCGCGTCGCGGCGGAGGTTCTCGTCGCGGCACCGGCGCCAAGGCCGGAGGGGTTCCGCACCTCGGCCGAGTATGCGGCGCTCTGCCGGCGGACGACCGAGGCGCTGGAGGGGGCGATGCGGGCATGAGGCGCTGGGCGGACTGGCTGGCGCCGAGCCTCGTCGGGCTGCTGGTGCTCGGGGGGTGGGAGGCGGCGGTGCGGCTGCTGGAAGTGCCGGCCTACAAGGTGCCGGGGCCGGTCGCCATCGCGCAGGCCCTGGTCGCCGACTGGCCGCTCTTCCGGTCCTCCATGCTGGTGACGCTGAGGATCGCGCTGCTGGCCCTGCTGCTGGCGGTGACGCTGGGCGGGCTGCTCGCCATCGCCTTCGCGCAGTCGCGTTGGGTGGAGCGGGCCTTCTTTCCCTATGCCGTCGTGCTGCAGGTGACGCCGGTGGTCGCCATCGCGCCGCTGATCCTGATCTGGGTCGACGACGTCACCGTCAGCCTGCTGGTCTGTGCCTGGATCGTCGCCTTCTTCCCCATCCTCTCCAATACCGTGCTCGGGCTGAACAGCGCGGACCGCAACCATGTGGAGCTGTTCCGGCTCTATGGGGCGACGCGATGGCAGACCTTGTGGCTGCTGCGGCTGCCGGGGGCGCTGCCCTTCTTCCTAGCGGGCCTGCGCGTGGCGGGCGGGCTGGCGCTGATTGGGGCCGTCGTCGCCGAGTTCGTCGCGGGGGCGGGCGGGACGGGGTCGGGGCTCGCCTTCCGCATCCTCGAGGCGGGGTACCAGCTGAAGATCCCGCGCATGTTCGCCGCACTTGCGCTGATCTCGGCGCTCGGCATCGCCATCTTCGCGGTGCTGGGGCTGGTGCAGCACCTGCTGCTGCGGCGCTGGCACGAGAGCGCGATGAAGGCCGAAAGCTAGCCGGGCGGGCCCGCGGCGCGGGACAGGGCGGCGTTCTGGTAGCGGGGGTCGTCGGTGACCTCCGCGCCGAGCCAGGCGGGGCGGGCGAAGGGCTCGTCGGGCGAGGCGAGCTCGATCTCCGCGAGGACGAGGCCGGCGAGGTGGCCGGCGAATTCGTCGATCTCCCAGGTGAGGCCGTCGAGCGCGAGGCGGTGGCGGGTCTTGTCGATGACCGGGGGCGGGCAGAGCGTGGCGAGCATCGCCGCCGCATCCTCGGGCGGGATCGGGTACTCGTATTCGGCGCGGGCGAGCAGGCCGGGACCCTTGATCGTCAGGAAGGCCAGCTCGCCGGCCTGGCGGATGCGCACCACCGGCGTGCCCGCATGCAGGTAGCCCTGGCGGAGGCGGGTGCCGGAGCCGGCCTCGGCGCGCCAGGCGCCGGAGGTGACGAGGAATTTGCGTTCGATCTCGGTGCCCATGCCCGCGGTGTTTAGGGCATGGGGGCGGGAACGCTAAGCAGGGTAGCGATCAGGCGGGCGGGATGCGGATCACCATGCCAGGGCCCGGCAGGCTGCCGCCGAGGATCGGGGCATTGGCGTCGAGCAGGCGGCGCTCGTCGCCGCCGAGGTGGCGGGCGGCGAGCGTCGCCAGCGTCTCGCCCGGTTGCATGGTGTGGAAGAGGCTGCGGCCGGGGCCGAAGCGGGTGCCGGTCTCGATCTCGGCCTGGTGGATGGCGGTCTCGGCGGCCTCGGTGCTGGCGGCGCCGGCGGGCAGCTTGGCGAAGGCGCCGAGGCTGTCGAGCAGGCCTGGGGTGTGGGCGGGGGTCAGCTTGTCGACCACGCGGGCGACGCCCTGGAGGTTGCCGATGGCCAGGACCAGGAGCTCCGCGGCCTCACCATCCGGGACCTGGCCTTCGAGGGTGACGGTCTCGCCTTGGCGCGCGATGCGGATGCCCTGGTGCGGCAGGCCGAGGCGGTCGAGATGGGAGTCGATCGCCTCGGGCGCGGCGGGCAGGCCGGCTTCGGTGGGGAAATCGTAGCTGGGCATCGGGCTCTCCTTCGGACCGGCAACGTATGGTGGAAGGGCGGGTTGCGCCGGGGGCCAGGGCCCCTCACCTTCCGGCCCATGGAAACGCCGCTTCTCCTCCAGCCCGATCCTGCCGACCCGCGCCTCACCCGGCGGGTCTCCGGCGTCGACCAGACCGGGGCGCGGGTCGAGGCGAGCGTCACGGTCGAGCGGCCGCTGACGCTGTACCTGAACGGGCAGGAGATCGTCACCATGATGACGATCCTCGACCGGCCGGAGGAACTGGCGCTCGGCTACCTGCTGAACCAGGGGATGCTGCGGCGCGACGATGCGGTCCAGGGCGTCGAGTATGACGAGGATCTCGGCGTCGTCGTGGTGCGGACGGAGCGGCGCACCGACTACGAGGAGAAGCTGAAGAAGAAGACGCTGACGAGCGGCTGCGCGCAGGGCACCGCCTTCGGCGACCTGCTCGAGGATTTCGCGGCGCGCCGGCTGCCGCCCGCCGAGCTGCGGACGAGCTGGCTCTACCGGCTGCTGCACCGGATCAACACGCTGCCGACGCTCTACCTGGAAGCGGGCGCCATCCATGGCTGCGCGCTGTGCGAGCGCGACCGGCCGCTGGTCTATATGGAAGACGTCGGGCGGCACAATGCGGTCGACAAGATCGCGGGCTGGATGTTCCGCGCGGGCTGCGAGCCGGGCGACAAGATCTTCTACACGACGGGTCGGCTCACCTCGGAGATGGTGATCAAGACGGTGCGCATGGGCATCCCCATCCTCGTCTCGCGCAGCGGCTTCACCGCCTGGGGGGTGGAGCTGGCGCGGGAGGCGGGCGTGATGCTGATCGGGCGCTGCAAGGGAAAGCGCTTCACCGCGCTCTCGGGGGAGGAGCGCATCGTCTTCGATGCCGACCTCGCCTATGTCGAGGAGGAGAGCGCGAAGCACTGGCGGAAGAACGGGCGCGATGAGTAGCACTGTCGCGGTGGTGCTGGCGGGCGGGCTGGCGCGGCGGATGGGGGGCGGCGACAAGCCGCTCCGGCTGCTCGGCGGGCGGCCGCTGCTCGACCATGTGCTGGCGCGGGTCGGGCCGCAGGTGGCGCGCATGGTCATCAATGCGAATGGCGATCCGCGGCGCTTCGCGGCCTATGGGCTGCCGGTCGTAGCCGACCCGCTGCCCGATCATCCGGGGCCGCTGGCCGGGGTGCTGGCCGGGCTCGACTGGGCGGCGGCGCAGGCCGGGGTGACGGATGTGCTCTCGGTGCCGGGGGATTGCCCCTTCCTGCCGGAGGACCTGCTGGCGCGGCTGGAGGCGGCGCGGCGGGCGGCGGGGGTGCCGATGGCCTGCGCCGCCTCGGGGGGCTGGACGCATCCGCCGGTGGCCCTTTGGCCGGTCGCGCTGCGCGGCGAGCTGCGGGCGGCGCTGCTGGCCGGGGAGAAGAAGATCGACCGCTGGACGGCGCGCTTCGGCTGCGCGGGCGCGGAATGGCCCGTGGCGCCGGTCGACCCATTCTTCAACGCCAATGCGCCGGAGGACCTCGCGGAGGCGGAGCGGCTCTTGTCTTCTGGCCTCGGCGGACCCATAGGAAACGGCAACGGAACCAGTGCCGGAGATTCGTCGTGAAAGCCTTCCTCGCCGGCGTCCTGGCGGCCGCCGCCATCGCCATCGCCGCCGCCGTCGTGCTGGACACCGAGGTCCAGCAGAGCGCAGCCGACCACTTCCAGACCCAGGGCGTGCGGCTTTAGCCTCTCCTCTCCGGGTGCCGCAGGATGCGGCCTCCGGCATGGGAGGAAGGACAATGAGCGAAACCTATAGCGGGGCCTGCTTCTGCGGCGCCGTCGAGCTGCGGGTGAGCGGGGCGCCGCAGGCCATGGGCTATTGCCATTGCAGCTCCTGCCGGTCCTGGTCGGGCGGGCCGGTGAATGCCTTCACCATCTGGGCGCCGGAGGCGGTCGAGGTGGTGAAGGGGGCGGAGCATGTCGCCACCTTCGCCAAGACGGAGATGAGCCACCGCCAGTATTGCCGGCTCTGCGGCGGGCACTTGATGGCGCAGCACCCGCCGCTCGGCGCCATCGACGTGTTCGCCGCCACCCTGCCGGAGCTGCCCTTCGCGCCGCAGCTGCATGTGAACTATGCCGAGACCGTGCTGCCGATGCGGGACGGGCTGCCGAAGCTGCGCGACTTCCCGAAGGAGTTCGGCGGCTCCGGGGAGGTGATGGCCGAATAGCGGGAGCGGCTTGACGGGCCGGCGGGGCTGCCGACAGAGTATTCGAAACGGCATTGCATCGGCCGGCCCGGGAAGGGCCGCAGCGGAGGACGCAGCGGTCGTGAGCCTCTATGCGCTCGGCGAGGCGGCGCGGCGGCAGCCCGCGATCGGCTATGCGGCGGCCCTGCTCGGGCCGCTGCTCGGCCTCGGCGTGCGGCTCGCGCTGGCGGAGCGGCTGCAGGGCTTTCCCTTCCTCACCTTCTTCCCGGGCATCCTGGCGGCCGCCTTCCTCGGCGGGCGCTGGCCGGGGCTCGCCGCGGTGCTGCTCTCGGGGCTGGCGGCGAACTTCTTCCTGATAGAGCCGAGGCAGACGCTCGCCCTCGGCTCGCCCTCGGGCTGGATGGCGATGACGATCTACTTCGCCATCGCCGGCGGCATGGCGCTGCTGGTCGACCTGGCGATGCGGAGCGGGGCCGCGCTGCGGGCGGCGAATGAGCGGCTGGAGGCGGCGGTCGCCGAGCGGACGCGGGAGCTCACCCTGGTGAATGCCGAGCTGCGCGACGAGATCGCGCGGCGCGACCGCAGCGAGGCGCAGCTCCGCCAGCTGCAGAAGATGGAGGCGATCGGCCAGCTCACGGGCGGCATCGCGCATGACTTCAACAACATGCTGGCGATCGTCATCGGCAGCCTCGACGTCATGAAGCGGCGGCTGGCCGATGGGCGCGGCGATGTGGAGCGCCATGTCGATCATGCGATGGATGGTGCCAGGCGGGCGGCGGTGCTGACGCACCGGCTGCTCGCCTTCGCCCGGCGGCAGCCGCTGGCGCCCGCCGTGGTCGACGCCAATGCGCTGGTCGCCGGGATGGAGGAGCTGCTGCGGCGGACGCTCGGCGCGACCGTCGCCCTCGAATGCGTCCTCGCCGGCGGGCTGTGGCGCTGCCGCGTCGACCGGGGGCAGCTGGAGAATGCGCTGCTCAACCTCGCGGTCAATGCGCGGGACGCGATGCCGGGGGGCGGGCAGCTCACCATCGAGACGCAGAATGCTTGGCTCGACGATGCCTATGCGGCGGCGGCGGATGTGGCGCCGGGGCAGTATGTGCTGGTCGCGGTCGGCGACACCGGCACCGGCATGCCGCCGGAGGTGATCGCCCGCGCCTTCGACCCCTTCTTCACCACCAAGAGCGAGGGGCGCGGCACCGGGCTCGGGCTCAGCCAGGTGCATGGCTTCGTCAAGCAGTCCGGGGGGCATATCCGCATCTATTCGGAGCTCGACCAGGGCACCGTGGTGAAGCTCTACCTGCCGCGGCATCGCGGCGAGGGGCCCGCCCCGGCGCCGGAGGCACTGCCCGCCGAGGCGGTGCCGGGCGGCCGGGAGCTGGTGCTGCTGGTGGAGGACGATGCGGCGGTGCGGCATGTCCATGCCGGCATGCTACGCGAGCTGGGCTATGCCGTGCAGGAGGCGGCGGATGGCGCGGCGGCGCTGGAGCTGCTGGCGGAGCTCGACGGCGTGGCCCTGCTCCTCACCGATGTGGTGATGCCGGGGATGAACGGGCGGGCGCTGGCGGAGCAGGCGCGGGCGATGCGGCCGGGGCTGCGGGTGCTCTACACCACCGGGTACACGCCGAATGCCATCGTGCACAACGGCGTGGTGGATGCGGGTGTCGACCTGCTGACCAAGCCCTTCAGCTTCGACCAGCTCGCGCGGAAGCTGCGGCTGGTGCTGGACAGGCTCGCCGCGGCGCCCTGATGCGGGCAAGGCCGGGGTCAGGATCACCGGTCGCGCTGGCGTGAGGCCGCGGGTTGCGGCATCTTCCCTTCCGCAATGGACGGTCTGCAGGCGATTCCGGAGTGGGAGGGGGTGCTGGCGCGGCGCCACGGCGGCGCCCCGCTTCCCATGGGTGCGCTCGGCGCGCTGTTCGAGCCGCTGCTGGCGCCGCCGCGCGCGGCCGATGGCTGCCTGGTGATCGGGCGGCTGGCGCAGACGCTGGATGGGCGGATCGCCACCGCCTCAGGCTCCTCGCAATGGATCGGCGGTGAGGGGGACATCCTCCACACCCACCGGCTCCGGGCGCTCTGCGACGCCGTGGTGGTGGGGGCGGGCACCGTCCGCCATGACGACCCGCGGCTGACGACGCGGGAATGCGTCGGCCCGGACCCGGTGCGGGTGGTGCTGGATGCGGAGCGCCGGCTCTCCGATGGCTACCGGATCTTCCGCGAGGGGCCGCCGACCCTGCTGCTGGCCGCCGAGGATGCGCCGGGGGGCGAGCGGCTCGGGATCGCCGAGGTGGTCCGCCTGCCGCGCGCCCCGGCACAGGGCGGGCTGAGCATGTCGGCGGTGCTCGCCGCGCTGGCGGCGCGGGGGCTGCGGCGGATCTTCGTCGAGGGCGGCGGGGTCACGGTCAGCCGCTTCCTGGCGGCGGGCTGCCTCGACCGGCTGCATGTGACGGTGGCGCCGGTGCTGCTCGGCTCGGGCATTCCCGCCTTCACCCTGCCGGAGGCGGCGCGCATCGCCGATGGGCTGCGCTTCACCTGGACGGTGCATGCCTTGCCGCCGGACGTGCTGTTCGATATCGCCCTCAACCGGGTGCGGCCGGGGGTGTGTCGGTGAGGGCCAGGGCGTTGTGGTGCGTGGCGCCGGGGGTGGCGGAGTTGCGGGAGGAGACCTTGGCGGCGCCGGGGCCGGACGAGGCGCTGGTCCGGGCGCGGGCGAGCGGGGTCTCGCGCGGGACGGAGCGGCTGGTGCTCGGCGGGCGGGTGCCGCAAAGCCAATGGGGGGCGATGCGGGCGCCGCTGATGGCGGGCGATTTCCCCTTCCCGGTCAAGTATGGCTACGCCGCCGTGGGCGTGGTGGAGGAGGGGCCGGCGGGGCTGCTCGGCCGGCGCGTCTTCTGCCTGCATCCGCATCAGGAGCGCTTCGTCGCGCCGGCGGCGATGTGCATCCCCGTCCCCGATGGCGTGCCGGACCTGCGCGCGGTGCTGGCGGCCAATATGGAGACGGCGCTCAACATCCTCTGGGATGCGCGGCCGGTGCTGGGCGAGCGGGTGCTGGTCGTCGGCGCGGGCGTGGTCGGGCTGCTGGTGGCGGCGCTGCTGGGGCGCATCCCCGGGGTGGAGGCGCTGCTTTGCGACACCGACCCGGCCCGGGCGGGGCTGGCGGCGGCGCTCGGCCTCGGCTTCGCGGCGCCGGAGACGGTGGGCGACGGGTGGGAGCTCGTCATCCATGCCAGCGGGAACCCGGCGGGGCTGCTGCTCGGGATGGAGCGAGCCGGGTTCGAGGGGCGGATCGTGGAGGCGAGCTGGTATGGCGACAAGCCGGTGAGCCTGCCGCTCGGCGAGGCCTTCCATGCGCGGCGGCTGCGGCTGGTCTCGAGCCAGGTGGGGCAGGTGGCGCCGGCGATGCGCGGGCGGCGCACCCATGCGGAGCGGCTGGCGCTGGCCCTTGCCCTGCTCGAGGATGGGCGGCTCGACGCGCTGCTGGCGCCACCGGTGCGCTTCGACGAATTGCCGGCGGCCCTGCCCGGGCTGCTGGAGGGGGAGGCCATCTGGCCCTGCCCGACGATCCTCTATGGTGAGTGACCCGACATGTTCAGCCTGACCGTCTGCGACCACATCATGGTGGCGCACAGCTTCCGCGGGGCGGAATTCGGCCCGGCGCAGCGGCTGCACGGGGCGACCTTCGCGGTGGAGGCGGAGTTCCGCGCCGAGCGGCTCGATGCGCTGCACCTGTTGGTCGATATCGGGCTGGCCAAGGTGGAGCTGCGGCGGGCGCTCGACGGGCTCGACTACCGCAACCTGGATGCGGAGCCGGCCTTCGCCGGGCTGAACACGACGACGGAGTTCCTCTGCCAGCACATCCATGGGCTGCTGGTGGCGGCGCTGAAGGCGGGGAAGCTTGGGCCCCAGGCCGGGAACGTGACGGGGCTCAAGGTGCTGCTGCGCGAGAGCCCAAATGCCTGGGCCGCCTATGAAGGGCCGGTGGCGTGAGCATCGCGCTCCTGGTGCCGGGGCCGTTCGGGACGGTCTCGGGCGGGTACGGCTACGACCGGCGGCTGGTGGAGGGGTTCCGGGCGCTCGGCGAGACGGTCGAGGTAGTGGAGCTGGCAGGGCGACATCCGATGCCCGATGCCACGGCGGAGGCCGCGGCGCGGGCGGCGCTCGGGGCGGTGCCGGAGGGGGCGCGGATCATCGTCGACGGGCTGGGGCTGCCGGCCTTCGCGCCCCTCGCCGAGGCCCTGGTGGCGCGGAGGGCGGTGGGGCTGATCCATCATCCGACGGCGCTGGAGGGCGAGACGGCGCAGCGGGAGGCGCTGCGGGCGATCGAGGCGGCGCTCTTCCCGCGCCTGCCGCGGCTGGTGGCGACCTCGCGGCTGACGGCGGACCGCCTCGTCCGCGACTTCGGCGTGCAGGCCGGGCGGGTCGGGGTGGTCGAGCCGGGGACGGACCCGGCGCCGCGGGCCCGGGGCTCGGGCGGGCCAGGGGTGGCGGTGCTCTCGGTCGGGACGCTGATCCCGCGGAAGGGGCATGACGTGCTGCTCAGGGCGCTCGCCGGCATCCCGGATGTCGACTGGCGCCTCACCATCGTCGGCGCGGCGCGGGATGCGGGGTATGCCGATGGACTGAGGGCGCTCGCCGCGGAGCTGGGGCTCGCGGAGCGGGTCGCCTTCGCCGGCGAGGTGACGGGGGCGGCGCTCGAGTCGCTCTATGACGGGGCGGATGCCTTTGCCCTCGCCTCGCATTGGGAGGGCTACGGGATGGCGGTGGCGGAGGCGCTGGCGCGGGGGCTGCCGGTCTCGGTGACGGCGGGCGGGGCGCTCGGCGACCTCGTGCCGCTGGAGGCGGGGAGCGTCTCGCCGCCGGGGGATGTCGTCTCGCTGGCCAAGGCGCTGCGGCGCGTGCTCTTCGACACCGAGCTGCGCCAGGCGATGGCGGAGGCGGCCTGGGCGGCGGGGCAGCGCCTGCCGCGCTGGGACGACCGGGCGGCGGCCTTCCTCGCCGAGATCGGGCGGGCGGCATGACGGAAGCCTTCGACCTCGACTGGCTCGACCTGCGCGAGCCCTTCGATGCCATGGCGCGCAGCGCGGCGCTGGTCGACCGGCTGCTGGCAAGGCTGCCGGCGCGGCCGCGCTTCCTCGACCTCGGCGCGGGGACGGGGAGCCTGCTGCGCTTCATCGCGCCCCGGCTCGGGCGGGCGCAGGCCTGGACGCTGGTGGATGCCGACCGGGAGCTGCTGGAGGCGGCCTACGACACCATCGCCGACCGGGCGGAGGCCGTCGGCTACACCGTCTCCTTCCCCAACAAGCGGACGCTGCTGGTGCATGCGCCGGGCGGGGCCTGGCGGGTGGAGACCGTGGTCGCCGACCTGGCCGAGGCACCGCGGGGGCTGCCGCTCGCCAATGCGGATGCGGTGGTGTGCTCGGCGCTGGCCGACCTCGTCTCGCGCGGCTGGGTGGAGCGGATGGCGGGGGCGTTGCGGGTGCCCTTCTACGCGGCGCTCTGCGTCGACGGGCGGGACCGCTTCCTGCCGCCGCATCCGGCCGACCACGTGGTGGCGGCGGGGTTCCGGCGCGACCAGGCGCGGGACAAGGGCTTTTCCGGAGCGGCGCTGGGCGCCAGGGCGCCGGGGGTGATCGCGGAGGCCTTCGGGGCTCGGGGGTTCGAGGTCGGGAGCGCGCCGAGCGACTGGGTGGTGCGCGGGCGGGGCGTGGCGCCGATGCCGGGGATGGGCGAGGCGGCGGGGTGGTTCCTCTCCGAGCTGGTCATGGGGCATGCGGAGGCGGCGCGGCGGCAGGACCGGCGGGGCGATCGGCGGATCGAGGCCTGGATGGAGGCGCGGCTCGACCAGGTGGCGGGGCGGAGGCTCGCCGTGCGGATCGGGCACCGGGACGTGCTGGCGCTGCCCAAGGGTCGGGGCTGAGGCGCCGGCTCATCGGCCGGGGCGGGGCTTCCGGCCAGGACGGTTCGTGGACGTCCCTCCGGGCGCTACCGCTTCCTCAGCCAGAGGCCGCCCCCGCAATTCCTCGCAGCCAGCGGCAATGCCTGTTCGACAAGCTCCCTGTGCCGCAGATACATGTAATGATTGAAGTACACGATGTCATAAGCTGGGTTGTTCGTCAGGAAGGCCCGGAGGATGTCGAGCTCGTTCCAGGACCGGTTCTCGCCCAGGACCCACTCCTCCGGGTACTCGAATGGGAAGAACACGTCGTGAAAATGGATGTACACGCCCTTCCTGAGCCGCGGCAGGATATCGAACAGCTCGAAGTTGACGTCTGATCCGCATTTCGAAACATGCGTGCTGTCGATGAAGAGGATGTCGCCGTCGTCGAGTGCATCGACGATCGAAAGGTCGATGTCCTGGACGGGGCTATGGATGACGGAACAGCG
Organism: Belnapia sp.; assembly: GCF_059504005.1. NCBI lineage: Bacteria > Pseudomonadati > Pseudomonadota > Alphaproteobacteria > Acetobacterales > Roseomonadaceae > Belnapia > Belnapia sp. Next base: position 165,685 of record NZ_JCACHU010000010.1, read on the forward strand.
CCTGGCGTCCCCGGCCTTCATCAACGACAGGAGAAGATCGGGATAGGGCTCGATGAAGGCCAGGTCGAGCGTGTTGTCCAGGAACAGCTCGTTCACGTCCAGGGTCACGCAGGACGAGTATCCTGAGCCGACCTCGATCATCCGTTTGGGGCGGAGTTCCAGGAGCAGGCACGCCAGCACGATCGCATCGCCATAGGAGAAGGCAGGATTCTCGTAGCGGTACCGGATGCCGTCCCGCTTCTCGGGGGCGAAGGGCAGTCTGCCATAGTGCCGGGCCAGCCGGTGCAGCATCGATATCTGCCCGGCGCCGTTCAGGTCGATCCCGACGGGATCGCGCGTCCGATCGAAGATCCTCGCCTGCCGGCGGCGGACTTCCGCCGTATCGGCGATCGGCGAGTAGAAATGCCCAGCCGGAAACAAGGTCTCGACCCCTGCGGCCGGCGGCTGCGGCGGCCCCGCGAGCCGTTGATGAATGTCCTGGACCATCAGGAATGTCTGGCGGACCTCTCCGCGCATCCGCAGGATCTTGTCGTACCAGCCTGTGGCCATTCGCGGACATCCCCGGCTTCTCAAGCAACCATGCCCCAGCCGTTCTGGCCGCCGCGGAGGCCGATGGCAATGGCTTGCCGGACAAGGACGGGCGGCGGCGGGGCGGTCCTGCCGCGGGGAGACCGGCCGGGACGCCGTGCGGGAACAATGCCGGTGCAAAGCGGGCCCCCATGGGTCATCGGGCCTAGGCCTTGCGGTGCCCGGGCCGGCACCACGGCCGGGCGGGCTCATCCGCCGGACCTGCGGCAGTCGCCTTTCCGCCGGAGAGTTGGCATGGTGCCGCCGGGGCGAGCCTAGCCGTCATGCCGGTCCCATGCTCGAGGAGTGACCCGATGCCTTTGCTGCTCGGCTGCATCGCCGATGATTTCACCGGCGCTACCGACCTCGCCAATACGCTGGTGAAGGGCGGCATGACGGCGGTGCAGGTGATCGGCGTCCCCGACGGGCCGATGCCGGAAGCGGATGCCGTCATTGTCGCGCTGAAGTCGCGGACGGCGCCGGCCGGCGAGGCGGTGGCGGAGAGCCTCGCCGCCTGCGAGGCGCTGCTGCAGGCCGGGGCGCGGCAGGTCTTCTTCAAATACTGCTCGACCTTCGACAGCACCGACGAGGGCAATATCGGCCCGGTCGCGGATGCGCTGGTGCGGCGGCTGGAATGCGGCTTCGCGCTGGCCAACCCGGCCTTCCCGACCAATGGGCGGACGGTCTTCCAGGGGCATCTCTTCGTCGGCGACAAGCTGCTGAGCGAGAGCGGGATGGAGAACCATCCGCTAACGCCGATGCGGGATGCCAACCTGGTCCGCGTGCTGTCGCGCCAGACCGACGGGACGGTGGGGCTGGTGCCCTTCGCCACCGTCGAGCAGGGCGCGGCGGCGATCCGGCGCGCGATGACCGGGCTGAAGGAGGGCGGGCGGCGCTATGCGATCGTCGATGCGGTGACGGATGCGCATCTGCTGGCCATCGGCGAGGCGGCGGCGGGGCAGGCGCTGATCACCGGCGGCTCGGGCGTGGCGATGGGGCTGCCGGCCAATTTCCGCCGCGAGGGGCTGCTCCCGGAGCGCGGCGCGGGGGCCGCCGAGCTGCCGCCGATGCGGGGGCATGCGGCGGTGCTGGCGGGGTCTTGCTCGCGGGCGACGCTCGGGCAGATCGGCTATGCGCGGGACCATGCGCATACGCTGGAGCTCGACGTGCTCGGCAATCCGGATGTCGCGGCCCTGCAGCGCCAGGCGCTGGACTGGGCGGAGGGGAAGCTCGGCGAGGCGCCGGTGGTGATCGCGGCCTCGGCGCCGCCGGACAAGGTGCAGGCGCTGCAGGCGCGGCTCGGGCGGGAGAAGGCCGGGGCGCTGGTGGAGGAGGTGCTGGCGGGCATCGCCGAGGCGCTGGTGGCGCGGGGCGTCGGGCGGCTGGTGGTCGCGGGTGGCGAGACCTCGGGGGCTGTGGTGTCTCGGCTCGGCGTGCGGAGCCTCCGCATCGGGGCGGAGATCGACCCGGGCGTGCCCTGGACCTTCGCCGAGGTCCCTGGCCTGCACCTGGCGCTGAAGTCGGGGAATTTTGGGGCGCGCGACTTCTTCCTGAAGGCGTTCGAGCCGCCCGATGACCAGGGCGCCGAAGGGCGCGGAGGTCTGAATCGGCCGGCTGGAGCTTCGCAATGAACGAGGACGCAATCCGCGAGGCGATCGCGGCGCATGGGCGGCTGCTCTTCGGGCGCGGCTTCTCGGTCGGGTCGGCGGGGAATATCAGCGTCAGGCTGCCGGATGGCGTCCTCATCACGCCGACCAATTCCTGCCTCGGGCGGCTCGATCCCGCGCGGATCAGCAAGCTCGACCGGGAGTACCGCCACGTCTCCGGCGACAAGCCCTCGAAGGAGGTGTTCATGCACCGGGCCTTCCTCGAGGCGCGGCCGGAGGCGGGGGCGGTGGTGCACCTCCATTCGACCCATGCGACGGCGATCGCCTGCCTCGCCGCGCCCGGCCAGCCGGCGCCGATCCCGCCGCTGACGCCCTATTTCGTCATGCGCATCGGGCGGGTGCTGCCGGTCGTGCCCTATTACCGGCCGGGGGATGCGGCGATGGAGCCGGCCATCGCCGAGGCGGCGCGGGGCGCGCGGGCGGTGCTGCTCGCCAATCATGGGCCGGTGGTGAGCGGGAAGACGCTCGACGATGCGGTCTATGCGGCGGAGGAGCTGGAGGAGGCGGCGAAGCTCGCCCTGCTGCTGCGCGGCCAGGACACGCGGGAGCTGACCGAGGCGCAGGTCGAGGATCTGCTCGGGACCTTCGGGTAGACGAGGCGCGCGGCGCCAGAAGGGAAACCAGCCCATGATCCAGCCTTCTTTCGGGCGGCGCGCCCTGCTCGCCGGCGCGGCCGCCCTCCCCTTCCCCACCCTCGCCGCGCTGCCGGAGCGGCCGCTCCGGATCCTGCTCGGCTTCCCGGCGGGGACGGGGCCGGACCTGCTCGGGCGGCTGCTGGCGGAGGGGATGCGGGAGGCCTGGCCGGCCGGCATCGTCGTCGACAACAAGCCGGGCGCGGGCGGGCTGATCGCGGCGCAGGAGGTGGCGAAGGCGGCGCCGCCGGACGGCTCCACCCTGCTGCTCGGCGAGGTGGCGCAGCTCGCCATGGCGCCGAGCACCTATGCGCGCATCCCCTATGACCCGGCGCGGGACTTCAGCGCCGTCGCCGAGCTGGCCTCGGTCGATTTCGCGCTGGTCGTGCCGCCGGGGCTGCCGCCGCAGGACCTCGACTCCTACCTGGCCTGGGGCAAGGGGCAGCCGGCGCTCTACATGGGCACCTTCGGGGCGGGGAGCCCGGGGCATTTCGCCGCGGCGATGCTCGGGCAGGCGGCAGGGCTGACGGTCGAGGCCGTGCATTTCCGCGCCACGGCGGATGCGGTGGCGGCGGTGCTCAACGGCAATGTGCAGGGGATGTTCGGCAGCATCGCGGCCGTCGCGCCGCATGTGCAGGCGGGGCGCATGAAGGCGCTGGCGGTGACGGGCCCGGAGCGCTCGCCGCTGCTGCCGGGCGTGCGGACCATGGCGGAGCTGGGGCGGCCCGCCCTCTCGATCAGCGCCTGGTTCGGGCTGGTGGCGCCGGCGGCGGTGCCGGCGGCCGTGGTCGGGGAGATCGAGGCGGCGGTGCTCAGGGCGATGGCGGCGCCGGGGCTGCTGGTGCGGCTGCAGGAGGCGGGGTTCCGCCCCTCCGTCGCCGGCCGCGGCGACTTCGCGGCCCTGATGCGGGCGGAGACGGTGCGATGGGCGGAGGTGGTGCGGGCAACCGGCTTCCGGGCGATCGAGTAGCGGTCAGCCCTTCACCGCGGCGGCGCCGGCGCCGATGCCGCCGAAGACGTCGCTGAACCAGGCCCGCCATGGCTTCCGGATGCAGTTCTCGATGTAGTAGTAGCGCGGACTGGAAGCCGACTTCCCGTCCTTCTCGTACCAGTCCTCGACGAGATGGGCCTGCTGCTCGACATTGTACTCGCCCCACATCTCGCCGGGCTTGTAGTCATAGGCCGCGTTGCCGTCGATCGCCTGGGAGATCGCGGAGTTCAGCATGTAGCCGGAGCTGATGTAGTGGTTCTGGCCCTGCCAGACATGCGTCAGCTCATGGATGAGCGTCGGCCAGTCGGTCATCGCCGCGAAATCGATCGGCCCCATGAAGAGGATGTAGGAGTCGCGGCCCATCTCGGGCGAGAGCAGGGTGAAGGGCCGGTCGCCGAGGCCGAGCGCATCCGCGATCTGCACCCTGCCGTAGTTGACGGTGTCGAGGAAGACCGTCCTGGCTTCGGCGATCTCGGCCGCGGTTATCGGGCGCCGCTTGGCGTTGCGGATATCGAGGCCGGCCTTGGCCAGGCCGCGCAGGTCGCCGATGATGCTCATCCGGGTCCCTCCTGATCGCCGGCCGTTGAGGTGGCGCCGACCGGATCGCCAGGAAGCGCCGGGTCGCGGCCGCAATCCAGCGCAATCGGGCGGGTTCAGTGGCTTCTGACCGGCGGGCCCTTCCTTCACGCCGCCGTCAGGGCGGCCCGGTCAGGCCGCGTGGATGCGGATGAGGACGGCGCTCGGCTGGCGCTCGCCATAGCCGAGGAAGACCCGGCGGTGCAGCCAGGCATGGGCGGGCGCGGCGGTCTCGAAGACGGGGGTCGTGCGGAAGTAGACGCGCTCGGGCAGCACGGCCTCGCCGCGCAGCAGCCGGGCCATGTCCTCCGGCGCGGCGTGGCGGAGGCCGCGGTTCACCACATGGACCAGGGCGCCGTCGGCGAGGCGGAGCGTGTAGCGGGCGACGATCTCGGTCACGCCGTCGGGGCGGATGAGCTGGTGGTCGGTGCCGCCCGGCAGCACCTCGCCCTCGAGGCGCGGGCCGGCGATGCGGCCGCCGAGGATGGGGACGACGCGGCGCTCCCCCTGCGGGCCGGGGCCGAGGAGGATCGGCGCGGCGACGTCGAAGCGGGCTTCGGCGATGAAGTCGAGGCTGGGGGGCATGGCGGGGCGTCCTCCGGGTCGGAGGAGCCTAGAGCATCTCCGGTTCACGGAGGTCCACCGGAAATGCCCTGGGCTGCTGTCGTCCGAGCGGCGTCCCGCCTCGGGACGAAGCCGCCCCGGAGCGATCGGCCCCGGCCCGGCGCTCCGGCACGGCCCGTTCAGTCGTTCCTGATGCCCATGGCACGGACGGCGGCGCCGATGCTGTTCACCTGCCCGGCGACATAGGCGGCGAATTCCGGCTGGGTCTTGGTCCCGGTGACGATGCCGACGCCGGCCAGGCGCTCCTGGATCGCGGGCATGCCGAGCAGGGTGTTGATTTCGTCGTGCAGGCGGGCGGTGATCTCGGGCGGCAGGTTGGCCGGGCCGGTGAGGCCGAGCCAGTTCTGCGCCAGCAGGTCGGGCAGGCCGGCCTCGGCCGTGGTCGGGACGTCGGGCACGCTCGGGGCGCGGCTCGGCGCCGTTACCGCATAGGCGCGCAGGCGCCTGGCGCGGATGTTCTCGGCATTCTCGGGCAGGGTGTCGAAAGAGAGCAGGATGGAGCCGCCGAGCAGATCGGCCTGCATCGGCTGCGAGCCGCGATAGGGCGCGTGGTTCAGCGGGATGCCGGTTTGCTGCGAGAACATCGTCCCCACCACATGGCCGACCGAGCCAGCGCCGGAGGTGCCGTAGGTGACGGGCGCCGGCTGGGCGCGCATCCAGGCCATCAGCCCCTTGAGGTCCTGGGCGGGGACCTGGAGGTTGGTGACGACCACCATCGGCGTCGCGCCGATATAGGCGATATGGGTGAAGGAGGTCAGCGGGTCGTAGCCCGGCCGCGCATAGAGCGGCGGCGAGGTGACGATGGGGGCGGTGTTGCTCAGCATCAGCGTGGTGCCGTCGGCCGGCTGGCCGGCGACATGGGCGGCGGCCAGCGTACCCCCGGCGCCGGGGCGGTTGTCGACGACCACGCGCTGGCCGAGCCGGGGCGAGAGCGCCTCGCCGAGGACGCGGGCGGCGATGTCGGAGGCGCCGCCGGGCGGGAAGACGACGACGATGCGGATGGGGCGCGAGGGCCAGGCCTCGGCCCGGGCGGGCTGCGCGAGGGCGAGGCAGAGCATTGCCCCGAAAAGCTGCAAAGCGCGTGCGAACATGGCGAACCCCTTGGATCACCGGGCGGTGAGCAAGGGCCGGGCCAGAAGCAGCCTCCCCCGTGACACCCGGCGCGGGCGCGGGTAGAAGCCCCTGGCCCGACCGGCCGGGGGAGCCACCATGCTGACCACCTATACCGTCGAGGCCGGGCAGCTCGTCGTGCGCGAGGGCGCGCAGGCCACCGAGAGCCTTGGCCGCGCCGTCTGGATCGACCTGCTGACGCCGACGCCCGAGGAGGAGCGGCAGGTGCAGGAGGCGCTGCGCCTCGAGATCCCGACGCGCGAGGAGATGCAGGAGATCGAGAGCTCCTCCCGCCTCTACAAGGAGGAGGAGACGCTCTTCCTCACCGCGCCCTTCCTCTACGGCGTCGAGGGCGGCGAACTCGGCTCCACCGCCATCACCTTCGTGCTCGGCAATGCGGCGCTGGTGACGGTGCGCTACGCGACGCCCAAGGCCTTCGCCGTCTTCTCCGCCCGCTGCCAGCGCACGCCGACGACGCTGCTGACGACGCCGGACGGGGTGATGCTGCACCTCTTCGAGCAGGTGGTGGACCGGCTCGCCGACATCCTCGAGCGCATCGCCGCCGACATGGACCGCGCCAGCCAGGCGGCCTTCCGCACCGCGCGGGCCAAGGCGAAGGCGAGCGCCAAGGATGCCGACCTGAAGGAGGCGCTGATCACCCTCGGCCAGGTGGGAGAGGTGACGACGCGGGCGAGCGAGACGCTGCTCGGCCTGTCGCGCATCCTCACCTTCGTCGGCGCGGAGAAGGCGACGGCCGTCAGGCGCGAGAACCAGGGGCTGATCAAGACGCTGGTGCGCGACGTGCGCTCGCTCGTGGAGCACGCGAATTTCCTGAACAGCAAGGCCAACTTCCTGCTCGATGCGGTGCTCGGCATCATCAATGTCGAGCAGAACGCCATCATCAAGACCTTCACCGTGGCCTCGGTCGCGCTGATGCCCCCCACCCTGCTGGCCAGCATCTACGGGATGAATTTCGACGTAATGCCGGAGCTCAAATGGAGCCTCGGCTACCCGATGGCGCTGGGGCTGATGATCATCTCGGCGGTGGTGCCGATCCTCTACTTCAAGCGCAAGGGTTGGCTCTGAGCGCGGGCCGCCTCGCCGCGGTCCTGCTGCTGCTGGCCGGGGCAGCGCGGGCGGAGGGCGTGCCGCCCTGCCCGGCCGGCCGGCCGGAGATCCGCATGAGCATCGACGACCCGGCGCCGGTGGTGAGCCAGGCGCTCGGCGTCGATGCGCTGCATGGCGAGACGGGGCAGAAGCGCAGCCCCGGCCTGCATCACCTGGCGCTTACCGCCTCCCGCGTCGAGTGGCGGAGCGAGATCGAGACGCGCTACCGCGAGGATGCGGGCGGGGTCTGCGCGCGCCCGGCGCGGATCGCGCTGCGCCTGGTGCAGGCCGAGCACGTCGTCCGCATCGCCGGCGAGATCGGGCGCGGCGGCTGCCTCTGGCGCGAGGTGCTGGCGCATGAGATGCGGCATGTGGGGGTGAACCGGCAGACGCTGCGGGCCGCGGCGGAGCGGGCCCGCGCGGCGGCGGAGGCCTGGGCGCTGCAGGCGGAGGGGCGCGGCGCCACCTTCGATGCGGCGATGGCCGGGCTGCAGGAGGGTCTGCGGCAGGCGATCGAGCCGGCCCTCGCCGGCATGCGGGAGGCGCGCGAGGCGGCGCATGGCCGGATCGACAGCCGGGCGGAGTATGAGCGGCTGGGCGAGGTCTGCCCGGCCGACCAGCGGCGGCTCCGGGAGGCCTTGCGGGCAGCCGGCACCCCGTGATGCCATGCCGGCTTCCGACCGAGGAGGATTCCGGCTTGCCCGCGACGCATCACATCGAACCGACGCTCGAGAACATCCGCTGGGGCGGGTTCGACGCCGCCTTCCCGCCGGTGAGGACGGTCGATCCGGGCGACCTCGTCATCCTGGAATGCGTCTCGGGCGCGCCCGACGTGATGCCGCCGGCGGGGAGCGGGCTCGCCGTGCCGCCGCGGCTCTCGGCCATCCATGCGGCCAATCCGGCGCGGCATGGGCCGCATATCCTGACCGGGCCGGTCGCGGTGAAGGGCGCCGAGCCGGGCGATTGCCTCCGCGTCGATATCGAGCGGATCGACCTCGGCGCCGACTGGGGCTTCTGCGCCTTCCGCCCGCTGGTGGGCACGCTGCCGGAGGACTTCCCCTACCGGCGGGTGCTGCACATCCCGGTCGACCGGGAGGCGATGACTTGCAAGGTGCCGGTGGGCCCGGGCATCACCCTGCCGCTCGCGCCCTTCTTCGGGGTGATGGGCGTCGCCGGGCCGGAGGAATGGGGCACCATCTCCACCAAGGAGCCGCGGGCGCATGGCGGCAACCTTGACAACAAGGAGCTGGTGGCGGGGACGACGCTGTACCTGCCGGTCCATGTGCCGGGCGCCAATTTTTCGGCCGGCGACGGGCATGGCGTGCAGGGCGACGGCGAGGTCTGCATCAATGCGCTCGAGATCTGCCTGACCGGGCATTTCCGCCTCGGCCTCGAGAAGGGCGGCGGCGCGAAGGACCCGGTGCTGCGCTTCCCGCGGGCCGAGACGCCCACGCATTTCATCAGCATGGGGATGCATGAGGATCTCGACCTCGCCATGAAGCAGGCGCTGCGCGAGATGATCGCCTTCATCGTCAGCCGCACCAACCTCTCGGCGGCGGATGCCTACCAGCTCTGCTCGCTCGCCGTCGACTTCCACGTGACGCAGACGGTCAATGGCGAGAAGGGCGTGCACGGCATGCTGCGGAAGGGATTGTTGTTCTGACATTACGTTTCGGTCCGTGGCGTTGGCAGCGGCCGAGCGGAATGCAAGCATTCGGCGTGGACAGAGGAGGCTGAACCATGCCGATGGTCACCACGAAGGACGGCACCCAGATCTTCTACAAGGACTGGGGCAGCGGGCCGCCCATCGTCTTCCATCACGGATGGCCGCTTTCCGCGGATGACTGGGATGCCCAGCTGCTGTTCTTCCGGCAGCAGGGCTTCCGCGTCATCGCGCATGATCGGCGCGGGCACGGGCGCTCCGCGCAGGTGTCGCAAGGACACGACATGGACCACTACGCCGCGGATGTCGCGGCGGTCGTGGAGGCGCTCGACCTGCAGGGCGCGGTGCATGTCGGGCATTCGACCGGCGGCGGCGAGGTGGTGCGCTACCTCGCGCGCCACGGCACGGCGCGGGCAGTGAAGGCGGTGCTGATCGCCGCGGTGCCGCCGCTGATGCTGAGGACGGAGGCCAATCCAGGCGGGCTGCCGATGGAGGTCTTCGACGGCTATCGCGCCCAGCTCGCGGCCAACCGGGCGGAGTTCTACAAGGCGGTGCCGTTGCCCTTCTACGGCTACAACCGCGAGGGGATGACGGTGCAGGAAGGCGTCGCCGGCAATTGGTGGCGGCAGGGGATGATCGGCTCGGCGCTCGCGCATTACGAGGGGATCAAGGCCTTCTCGGAGACCGACTTCACCGAGGACCTGAAGAGGATCGACATCCCCGTGCTGGTGATGCATGGCGACGACGACCAGATCGTCCCCATCGCCAGTGCCGCCCTGCTCTCGGTGAAGCTGCTGAGGCAGGGGACGCTGAAGGTCTATCCGGGGTATCCGCACGGAATGGCGACGACGCATGCGGATGTGATCAACCGGGACCTGCTGGACTTCATCCGGGCCTAGATTTCTCGATATAGGCCGCGAAGGCCTCGGCATGGTCCTTGTGCCAGCGCGAGAGCGGCGGGCGGTTCTCGACGATGTCGCCGGCCGACCAGAGGATGCGCCGCTCGTCCAGCCAGCGCGGCACGTCGTTGTCGGGGCAGAGGATGTAGAAGTCGCCGGCCTCGAGGCGCGCGAGCATGAAGTCGACCGTCTGCTCCGGCGTCCAGGCGGCGGCGGGCTTCTCGGCGCGTCCCTTGGCGGTGAGGGCGGTGAAGACGAAGCCGGGAATCAGCAGGTGCGCCGAGACCTGGCAGCCCTCGGTGTTGCGCAGCTCGTGCTGCAGGGCCTCGGTGAAGGCGCGGACGCCCGACTTCGCCACGTTGTAGGCCGGGTCGCCAGGCGGGGTGGTGATGCCCTGCTTGGAGCCGGTGTTGATGACGAGGCCGGGGCGGCCGCGGGCGATCATCCCCGGGACGAAGATCTGGCTGCCATGGATGATCCCCCAGAGATTGGTCTGCAGGATGCGCGTCCAGGCGCCGGGCGGGCCGAAGAGGGTGCTGCCGGGCTGGATGCCGGCATTGTTCATCAGCACGTCGGTGCCGCCGAAGCGCTCGCGCACGGCGGCCTCGAGGGCTGCGACTTGGGAGGGGTCGCCGACGTCGCAGGGCTGCGCCATCACCTCGGCGCCGGGCACGGCCTCCTCGATGGCGGCGGCGGCCCGGGCCAGGCGGTCCTCGCCGAGATCGGCGAGGACGATGTGCAGCCCGACCTTCGCGAAACGGGTCGCGGCCGCGAGGCCGATGCCCGCGGCACCGCCGGTGACGACGGCGACGGCGCCCGCGACGAGGGCAGGGTGCGGCATCAGAAGATGCCGCCGGCGCGGCGCCCGACCTCGCGGGCCAGGCGACGCATCGGGCGCTGACCGGGGACGAGGACGCGGCCGCCGCCCATCCGCCGGGCTGCGGTTGCGCCGATCACCAGGGCGCCGATTCCGGCCAGCGCCGCCGCCGTCATCGCCGGGTGCAGCTGGGCCTCGAGGAAGAGGCTGGTCTTGCGCACCGGGGCGACGGGGCGGGTCAGGCTCTTCTCCGTGCCGCCCTCGCGGCCCTGGTAGAGGTTGTCGGCGCGGCTCGCCTTCGGGCGCTTGTTCGTCACCTGGATCGGGTAGCCGATCGCCTCCATGATCAGGTCGGTTGTGCGCGGGAAGAAGTTGCCCAACAGCGCGATGGCATGGCCGCCGAAGCCGACCACCAGCTCGCGCCGGCGATGCTCGCAGGCATGCAGGATGGCGCGCGCCACGAGCTTCGGCTCATAGGCCGGCGGGGGCACGCGCACGCCCTCGCTGGGCAGGTAGTTGCGAGCGTGGTCCTGGAAGCCGGTCTCGATGCCGGAGGGCTTGATGAGCGTGACGCTGATCGGCGCGCCGTCGCGCTCCAGCTCCATCCGCAGCGCATCGGTGAAGGCGCGGACGGCGTGCTTGGTGGCGGAATAGGGGCCCTGGAGGATCATCGCCCGGTCCGACAGCACGCTGCCGATGTTAACGATGGCGCCGCCGCCGCGCTGGCGCAGCGCCCGCGCCGCGATGGTGCTGCCATGGACGACGCCCCAGTAATTGGTCTCGAAGACCCGGTGATGGTCGGCGAGCGGCACCTTCTCGATCTCGCCATAGATGGAGACACCGGCATCGTTCACCCAGGAGTCGAAGCCGCCGAAGACCTCCTGCACCTTGCGGGCGGCGGCCTCCATCTCGTCCAGCTTGCCGACATCGGCGACGGCATAGTCGGCGCGGCCGCCCGCATTGCGCAGGTCCTGGACGATTTTCTCGAGCTCCTCGCCGTTGCGGGCGATGAGGAAGACGCGGGCGCCGGACTGCACGGCAAGCCGCGCGGTGGCGAGGCCGATGCCGGAGCTGGCGCCGGTGATGACGATGGTCTGCTGGTTGAGCGGCTTCAGCCGGATCTGCGGCATCGGGAACCTCTGGATTCGTGGGGGGAGTGCGGGGTGAACCGCCCTCCCCCGCTCCGGGTTCCCGCCTAGATAGTCAGCGAGCCGGCCTTGGCGGCGGCGTAGCGAGCGGCGACCTTGTCCCAGTCGACCACGTTCCACCAGGCCTCGAGATAGGCGGGACGGCGGTTCTGGTACTTCAGGTAGTAGGCGTGCTCCCAGACATCGTTGCCGAGGAGGACGCGGCCGCCCTCCATCAGCGGCGTTTCCTGGTTGGGGCGGCTGGCGAGCGCCAGCTTGCCGGCGCCGTCGACGGTGACGAAGACCCAGCCGGAGCCGAAGACGCGGGCGCCGGCGCCGTTGAAGTCGCCCTTCATCTTGTCGAAGCCGCCGAGGTCGCGGGTGATGGCCTCGGCCAGCTCGCCGGTCGGCGCGCCGCCCTTGCCGCCCATGATGCCCCAGAACATCGCGTGGTTGGCGTGGCCCCCGCCATTGTTGCGGAGCGCGGTGCGGATCGCCTCCGGCATCTCGCCGAGCTTCGCCAGGATCTGCTCGATCGGCATGGCGGCGACCTGGGCGTGGTCCTTCACTGCCGCGTTCAGGTTGGCGACATAGGCGGCGTGATGCCGGCCGTGATGGATCTCCATGGTCTGCGCGTCGATATGCGGCTCGTTCGCATTCGGCGCGTAGGGCAGCGGCGGCAGGGTGAAGGGGCCGGAGGGGGCCTGGGCCCGGGCCCGCGGGGCGGCGAGGAGGCTCGCCAGGGCGGCGCTTCCGAGCAGGGCGGAGCGGCGGTTCAGCAGCGTGGACAAGGGCGGACCCTCCCGATTGTTGCGCGGAGCAGATGGGGCGGCGCGGGCCGGAACCAAGGGCGGCTCAGCGGAGGGCGCGGTAGGCGAAGGCCGCATAGGGGTCCCAAGCGACCGAGGCGGGGCCGCCGGGGATGGGCAGGCGCACGCCGGGCGGGCGGCGGGCGACGAGCATCCCCCCCTCGCCCAGCTCCAGCAGCAGCCGGACGTGGTCGCCGAGGAAGACGGTGTCGCGCAGCGCGGCGGGCAGCGCGCCCTCCCCCATCTCCTCGGCCGGCAGGGCGGCGACGGCGACGCGGTCCGGGCGGATGGCGACGATGCAGCGGCTGCCCGGCCCCCCGGCATCGGCGATGCGGGCCTCGACCAGCGGGCCGCAATCGAGGCGGATGCCGCATTCCGCCTCCTCCCGCCATTCGACCGTGCCGGGGAGGCGGTTGTTCTCGCCGAGCAGGCCGGCGATGCCGGCCGTCGCCGGCTCCTCGTAGAGGGCGCGCGGGGTGGCGCATTGGGCAATGCGGCCATCCTCCAGCACGGCGATGCGGTCGGCGAGGGCCATCGCCTCCTCGCCCTCGCGCGTCGCCAGCAGCAGGGTGAGGCCGAGGCGGCGAGCGAGGCGGCGGAGCTCGAAGGCGAAGGCGCGGCGGGCGGCGGGGTCGAGGCCGGCGAGCGGGTCGTCGAGCAGCAGCAGGGGCTGCTCGGGGGCCAGGGCGCGGGCGAAGGCGGCGCGGAGGCGCGGCAGCGGCGCGAGCTGGGCGATGCGCCGGCCCTCGAAGCCGTCGAGGCCGAGGGCGGTGAGCGCGCGGGCGATGCGGGCCGGGCGGTCGCGCGCCGGGATGCCGTAGCCGGGGAGGAGCTGGGCGATGGCCTCCTGCACCGTGCGGCCGGGCGGGAGGTCGGCATCGAACAGGGCGAGCGGGCGCTGCGAGGGGGCGAGCGGGGCGAGGTCGCGCCCTCCGAGCAGCATCCGCCCGGCATCCGGCCGGTCGGTGCCGGCGATCAGGCGGAGCAGCGCGGTCTTGCCGGCGCCGGCGGGGGCGAGCAGGGCCAAGGTCTCGCCACGGGCGAGGTCGAGGCTGATCTCCTCGAGGCCCGCCGCGCGCCGCGCGAGGCCTTCGAGGCGCAGCAGCGGCGCGTCCATCCCTTCCCCCCTTCACGCCCCTGTTTCATGCCCCTGGGCCCGCCCCAGGCATCGCCGCGCCGGGTGGCGGTGTCAACGGAACCCTTGGGCGGCAGGCGGCGTTGCTGCGGCAAGTTTCCACCTCGCAAGGAGCAATGCCATGTCGGCAGCCAATGACATGTCCAACGACGCCCGCCGCCTCAAGGAGCAGGCTGCGGCCTCCACCGACCGCGTGGCCACCGATGCACAGGAAGAGCTGGCGAAGCTGCGGGCCCAGGTCGAGCGGCTGATGCAGGAGCGCGTCACCCCGGCGCTGGCCGGCGCTGCCGACCAGATGCAGGATTATGCGACGCGCGCCCGCGAGGCGGTCGAAGACCGCGCCGATGCGCTCTCCGAGACGGTGCGCGAGAAGCCGCTGATGGCGGTCGGCATTGCGGCCCTCGGCGGCTACCTGATCGGCCGGCTGATGGGTGGCAACACCTACGTCTACTCGCGCGACCGGCACTAAGGGACCATGCGGCTCGTCAGCCTCCTGCGCCTCGCGGCGCAGGCCGAAACGCTGCGGTGGAAGCGCACCGGCCGGGGCGTCGCCATCCAGGCGGCGCTCGGGGCGGCGGCGGCGGTCTTCGGGCTGATGCTGCTGGTCATGCTGCATGTCGCGGCGCTGATCTGGCTGGCGGAGGGGCGCAGCGGCACGGCGGCGGCGCTCATCATCGCCGGGGTGGACCTGGTGGTGGCGGCGCTGCTCGGCTGGCTTGCCGCGCGGCATGCCGAGGATCCGATCCAGATCGAGGCGCAGCGGGTGCGCGACGACGCGTTGCGGCAGGTGGGCGACACCGCCTCCCGCGCCATGATGATCGCGCCGCTGCTGCGCAGCCAGAATGCGAAGAAGGGGCTGATCGGCGCGGCGCTGACCGCGGCGGTGATCGGCTTCGTCGCCAAGCGTTAGGGCGGGAGGCAGCCGGGCCGCGATGGCCCGGCGGCCTTTCCGTCGATCCCATGCGGTCCTCGCGCGTTCGGCCGGGGCAGGCAGCGGGGGAATGGCGTCATGGACCGCGCACATCATCATCCAGGGACCACGATCGAGGGGCGGCCGGTGCATCCGGCCATGGCCCCGTGCGGCGCGTGGGGGAGCGACGGGGCATGAGCGAGGTTCGGGAGAATGCGGAGGCCCGGCGCTTCGAGCTGACATCCGGCGATGCCGTCGCCTTCATCGAGTATCGGCGCGACGGCGATGCCGTCGAGCTGACCCATACCGAGGTGCCGCAGGCGATGGAGGGCAAGGGCATCGGCTCCGCCCTGGTGTGCGGCACGCTGGAGCGGCTGCGGGCGGAAGGCGCGCGAGTGGTGCCGAGCTGCAGCTTCGTCGCGCGCTACATCGAGCGGCACCCCGACTATGGGGACATGGTCGCCGGGGGCTGAGCGCGATGCAGGTCCTGGCGCTGGCGCTGCTGCTGGCCGCACCGGCGGCCATGGCGCAGGAAGCCGGCTGCGTGGTGCCGGGGCCGGTGATGGATTGGCGCGGCCTCGGGCTCGGGATGCGCCATCCGGCGGGCTTCGCCCTCGCCGAGGCGGGGCCCGACACGGTGCGCTTCGCCAGCCGCGACGGGCAGGCGAGCGCCACGGTGACGGCCATCCCGAACGGCATGCAACAGAGCCTCGCCGCGGTGCTGGCGGAGGCGCAGCAGGACATCACCACGAATAGCGGCGGCGAGATCACCTACAGCCGGGCGAGGGCGAACTGGTTCGTCCTTTCCGGCTACATGGCCGGCCGGATCTTCTACCGGCGCAGCCTGGTCTCGGCGGATGGGCGCTTCATCGGCACGCTGTGGATCGAGTTCCCGCGCGCGATGAAGCCCTGCTTCGAGGCGGCGGTGACGACGATGTCCCTCTCCTTCCGCGAGCTCGCGCCCTAATCCGGCAGGATCGCCGCATGGGCGAGGCTGCTGAGGACGTCCATGCGCTGGTTGTGGAAGGCCTCGGTCTGCCGGCAGTTGGAGAAAAATGCGAAGGAGACGCCGCTCGTCGGGTCCGCCCAGCAATAGGAGCTGCCGACGCCGCCATGGCCGAAGCTGCGGGGGTGGGCGATGGTGCCGAGCCCCCGCGCCACGGGCGTCTCGCCGCGCGAGTGGGGGCCGAGGCCGCGATGCATGGGGATGCCCATGTAGTCGTCGATGCGGTCGCCGGTGAAGTTGCGCGTCACGAACTCGATCATGCGCGGGGAGAAGAGGCGGGTGCCGCCCAGCGCGCCGCCATGGGCGAGCGCCTGGTAGAAGGCCGCCATGCCGCGCGCCGTGCCGTAGCCGCCGCCGCCCGGGATGCCGGCGGTATGGTGGGCGGCGGTGTTCTCCGCCGCGCGGGGGAGGAAGGCGCCCTCCTGCTGCGGGTCGTAGATCTCGGCGGCGCGGGGCAGGTCGGCCTCCGCCATGCCGATGACGACGTCGCGCTCGAGGCCGAGCGGCGCCAAAATCCGCTCGCGGATGAAGGCGCGGAAGTCCTGGCCGGTGATTGCCTCGATCAGCACCGCGGCGACCCAATGGGCCGCCGTCGGATGGTAGTGCACGCGGCTGCCGGGGGTCCATTCCAGGGTGAAGCCAGAGACCGTCTGCCGCAGCAGGGCGTGGTCGTCCCAGCATTCGGGCGGGACCATGGCCGAGGGGAAGCCGCCCTGGTGGGTCAGCAGCTGCAGGATCGTGATGTCGGCCTTCCCGTGCGCGGCGAATTCCGGGAGGTGCAGGGCGACGGGGTCGGAAAAGCGTAGCAGCCCCTCCTCCGCCAGCAGCCAGAGCGCCGAGGCGGTGACGACCTTGGTGTTGGAATACATCAGGAAGAGCGTGTCGGCCGTGGCGGGCGTGCCGAGCCGCGCCTCGCCGAAATGGCGGAAGAGGGCGAGCTTGCCGTGGCGGGCCACCGCCACCTGTGCGCCGGGGTGGTGCCCCTCGGCGATGTGGCGCTCGATGATGGCGCAGAGGCGGGCGAGCGGGCGCGGGTCGAGGTTCAGCGCCTCGGGGTGGGATTCGGGCAGGGGGAAGGCCATGGACATGCTCCCTCGGGTCTTTCCGGAGAAGCCTAGCACCCTGGCCCGGCCAGGCTAGTCCGGCTGGATGCGGGCGCGGCGGATGGTCGCGGCCCAGCGCTCGGCATCGGCGCGGATGAGGGTGCCGAGGGCCTCGGGGCCCTCGTTCACCGGCTCGAGGCCGAGGGCGGCGATGCGCTCGGCGACATCGGGCCTGGCCACGACCTCGCCGATCGCCGCGTCGAGGCGGGCGACGATCGCCGGGTCGGTGCCGCGCGGGGCGACGATGCCGTGCCAGCCCACGGCCTCCGCGCCGGTCATGCCGGCCTCGGCGAGGGTCGGGACATCGGGCAGGCCGCGGGCGCGCTCGGCGCTGGAGACGAAGAGGCCACGCATGCGGCCGGCGCGGACATGGTCCGTCACCGCGCCGATATTGATCATCACCCCCTGCAGGCTGCCGCCGAGCAGGTCGTTCACCGCCAGCGCCCCGCCGCGATAGGGGATGTGCGTCCAGCGCACCTCCGCCGCGGCCTGGATCTGCTCGCCGAGGAGATGGGCGAGGCTGCCATTGCCGGGCGTGCCGACCGCGACCGCGCCGCGGCGGGCGGCGGCGAGGAAATCGGCCAGCGTCGCCGCGCCGCTGTCGGCGCGGACGACGAGGATCTGCGGCACGCGGACCACGCGGGCGACAGGCGCGAATCCCTCGACCGGGTCGAAGCTGAGGCCGGGGAAGAGGGTGCGGTTGATGGAGAGGCTGTCGGAGCCGGCAAGTAGCGTGTAGCCGTCCGGCCTGGCGCGGGAGGCGGCCTCGTAGCCGATATTGCTGCCGGCGCCGGGCAGGTTCTCGACCACGACGTTCTGGCCGAGCGCATCGGTCAGGTGGCGCGCGACGAGGCGGGCGACAATGTCCTGGCTGCCGCCGGCGGCGACGGGGACGATGATGCGGATGCTGCGCTCATGCGGCCAGGCCTGCGCGAAGGCGGGGGTGGCGAGGCTCGCGGCGGCGAGGGCGAGGAGGCTGCGGCGGCGCATCAGGCGAGCTCCAGCTTGCGGCGGAGGAGGGAGAGCGGCCGGTCCGCGCCCTGCGCGGCCTGGTAGGCGACGCGGATGGTGTCACGCGAGCGCGCCCAGGTCTCGGGCCTCGTGCCCTCGGCGACTTCGACCGTGCTCACGCCGCAGCGGAGCAGCATGGCGTACTGGTCCGGGAGGACATGACCGGTCGCGCGGATCTCGCCGGTGAAGCCGTGATGCTCACGCAAGCTCCGGGCCTGGGTGAAGGCGCGGCCATCCTTGGCCTTCGGCAGGCGCAGCGCGACGAGGGCGAGGCGGAGGAGGAAAGGCGCGACCTCCTCCGGCTGCGCGTCGGGGGCGAGGGCGACGCCGAGCGGGGCGTTGCGGCCGGCGAGCGCATCGCCCTCGGCGCGGAGGCGGGCGAGGCTGACGATGGCGGGGCCATCGGGGAGCGGGGCGTCGTCCTCGATGCTGGTCCAGTCGTCGGGCCGCAGGCGGCCATCCTCAAGCAGGGGCATAGAGGGCGTCCTTGAAGGGCGTGGCGCCGATCCGGCGATAGGTGTCGATGAAGCGCTCGCCCGGCGCGCGGTGCGCGACATAGGTGGTGATGAGCGTCGCCACCGCGTCGACGATGGCGCCGTAGGAGAAGGCCGGGCCGATCAGCTCGCCGATGGCGGCGTCGTTGGTCGCCGAGCCGCCGAGGGTGACCTGGTAGACCTCCTCCCCGCGCTTGTCGACGCCGAGGATGCCGATATGGGCGACGTGGTGATGCCCGCAGGCATTGATGCAGCCGGAGATGTTGATGAAGCACTCGCCGATGTCGTGCTGGCGGTCGAGCGAGGCGAAGCGCTCGCTGATGCGCTGCGCGACGGGGATGCTGCGGGCCGTCGCCAGCGCGCAGTAGTCCATCCCCGGGCAGGCGATGATGTCGCTGATCAGGCCGATATTCGGCGTCGCCAGCCCGGCGGCGCGGAGGCCCTGCCAGAGCGTGAGGAGGTCCTCCTGGCGCACATGTGGCAGGACGAGGTTCTGCACATGGGTGACGCGGATCTCGCCGAAGGAGTGGCGCTCGGCGAGGTCGGCGACGGCCTCCATCTGCTCGGCGCTGGCATCGCCGGGGATGCCGCCGATCGGCTTCAGCGAGATGGTGACGGAGGCGTAGCCCGGCTGCTTGTGGGCGCGGACGCTGGCCGCGGCCCATTGGCGGAATTCGGGGTCCTCCGGCAGCGGCTGGTCCTCGAGCGCGGCGAAGGGGGGCGGGGCGAAATGCGCGGCGATGGCGGCGACGACCTCGGGGTCGAGCCGGTACTTGTCGCGCGGCATGCGCTCGTATTCGCGCTCGACCATCCGGGTGAACTCGTCGCCGAGGTCGCGGACCAGGATTTTGATGCGGGCCTTGTAGATGTTGTCGCGCTGGCCGAGCGAGTTATAGACCCGGAGAACCGCCTCCATGTAGGCGAGGAACTCGGACTCGGGGACCCAGTCGCGCAGCTTGCGGGCGAGGATGGGGGTGCGGCCGAGGCCGCCCCCGGCATGCACCTCGAAGCCGACCTCGCCGCGCGCATTGCGCTTGGCCAGCACGCCGACATCGTGCACCTGCGCGGCGACGCGGTCGTTGGGGCTGCCGGTGATGGCGATCTTGAACTTGCGCGGCAGCCAGGTGAACTCCGGGTGCAGCGTCGACCACTGGCGGAGGATCTCGGCATAGACGCGCGGGTCCACCACCTCGTCCGGGCTGGCGCCGGCATACTCGTCCGTCGTGGTGTTGCGGATGCAGTTGCCGCTGGTCTGGATGGCGTGCATGTCCACTTCGGCGAGCGCCTCGAGCATCGCCGGCACGTCCTCCAGCTTCGTCCAGTTGAACTGGATGTTCTGGCGCGTGGTGAAGTGGCCGAAGCCGCGGTCCCAGCGGCGGGCGATCCGGCCAAGCTGGCGGAGCTGGGCGCTGTTCAGCAGGCCGTAGGGGATCGCCACGCGGAGCATGTAGGCGTGGAGCTGGAGGTAGAGGCCGTTCATGAGCCTGAGCGGCTTGAACTCGTCCTCGGTCAGCTCGCCGGCGAGGCGGCGCTCCACCTGGCCGCGGAACTCGGCGATGCGCTCCCGGAGGAATTCGCGGTCGATCTCGTCGTAGCGGTAGGTGCGGGCGTGGGGCGGGTAGGTCAGGGCGTTCATGCTCAGGCGGCCTCGGCTGCGACGCTCGGGCCCTGCACGCGCAGGCGCTCGCGGAATTTGAGGGGGGTGGGGCCGACCGGGTCGACCTCCACCGCATAGACGCCGACCACCTGCTGGGCGCGCTCGCCGCCCTGCGCGAGGGCGAGGCCCTGCTCGGCGGTCTCGGGGGCGAAGGGGGCAGTCTCCGCGATGCGGTCGCGCCACAGGCCCTCCCTGCCGAGCCAGACGACGCGGCCGTCGCGCAGGCGGTTGGCGGTGAAGACCACGGGGGCGGTGGCGGGGCGGGCCTTCGCCTTGGTGCTCATCGGGACGATATCCTGCGCGCTGGGATGGTTTCCGGCTATTTAACGACCTGGCCTGTAGGCAACAAGGGCCCCGCACGCACGATCGTGGGATAAATCGGCTTATATTAACTATCCTATTTCGTGTTTCATGGCGCGTCGCCCGGGCTGCCGCTGGCGCCTAGGCTGGCTGCCGTGAGCCCTTTCCTCCGACATGCGCTGGCCGGCGCGGCCGCCACGGCCGCCGGCAACGGCCTCGCCCGCTTCGCCTATGTGCCGCTCTTCCCCGCCATGGTGACGGCGGGCTGGGTGGATGGCGGGCAGGCGGGCACGCTCGGAGCGGCGGCGCTGCTCGGCTACCTGATCGGGATACTGGGCGGGCGGGGCATGGCCAGGCGGCTCGGCGTGCCGGGGCTGCTCGATTGCGGCATGGGGCTGGTGGTGGTGGCGCTGGCGGCCTGCGCCTGGAATGGCGGCTTCGCCTGGTTCCTGACCTGGCGGACGCTGGCCGGGATCGGCGGCGGGCTGCTGATGGCGCTGGCCGGGCCGGCGACCCAGGCCTCGGTGGCGCCGGAGCGGCGCGGGGCGGCAGGGGGCGTCGTCATCGCCGGCGTCGGGCTCGGGATCGCGGCGGGGGCGGTCGCGGTGCCGGCGCTGCTGCCGGGCGGGCTGCCGTTGGCCTGGCTGGGCCTGGCGGGGCTGGTGCTCGGGCTCTGGGGCTTCGCCCATCCGCGCTGGCCGAGCATGGCGCTGACCGGCGAGGCAGCGGCGGCCGCGCCGCGGGCGCGGCTCCTCGTCGCCACCTACGGGCTGCATGCGGCGGGGATGGTGCCGCCGATGGTGTATCTGGCCGATCTCGCGGCGCGCGGTCGTGGATTGGGTCTCGGGATCGGGGCGGCGGTCTGGCTGGTCTTCGGGCTGGTCGGGGTCGCAGGCGGCATCCTCTCGGGGCGGGTGACGGACCGCATCGGCGGCCGGCAGGCGCTGGCGATCTGGCTCGGGGTGCAATCCGCGGCGCTGGCGCTGACCCTGCCGCCCTGGCCGGTGCTGGTGCTGCCGGCCGCCGCGGCGGCGGGCTTCGCCGCCGTCGGGGTGACGGCAGTGACACTCACCGTCTGCCGGGAGGTCGCGGGGGCGCGGGCGACGGGGCTCTGGGTGCGCTGCACCGCCGCCTTCGCGGTGACGCAGACGGTGGTGGGGTTCGGCCTGGCGGCGCTCTTCGCGGCGACGGGAGAGAGCCATCTGGCGGTCTTCGCCATGGGGCTCGGCTTCTCGCTGGCGGGCCTCGCGGGGGCGATGGGGTTGTTGCGGGGATCGGCTAGGATGGGTCTCGGATAACCTCCCCGGAGCCCCCCATGCGCCGCGCCCTGCTGCTGGCTGTCTGCCTCGCCTCCCCCGCGCTTGCGGAGGAGCTGCCGGTGCGGGCGGTCACCCTCTCCAATGCCGGCCTCGCCGAGATCGAGCGCGGCGGGCGGTTGGAGGCCGGGGCGGCGATCACCTTCCGCGTGCCCGCCGAGGATGTCGACGACGTGCTGAAGACCCTGGTGGTCCGCGACCCGACCGGCGTGGTCGAGGGCCTGCTGCTGCCGGCCCAGGAGATCGAGGCGGAGGCCTTCCGCGGCCTGCCGCTGAAGCCGGCCGATTTCGAGAGCCGGGCGAGCCTGCTGCGGGCGCTGCGGGGCCAGGCGGTGCAGGCCGGCGGCAGCACCGGGCGGCTGGCCGATGCTGAGGAGGCGGAGGGCGGGCTGCGCGTCTCCCTCCTCGGCGAGACGGGGCTGCGGCTGCTGCTGCTGCGCGAGGGCGAGGAGGTGCGGCTCACCGATGCCGGGCTCGCGGCGCGCATCGCCCGGGCGGCTGAGGCGCTGGCCCTGGCACGCTCGGCGGATGAGCGGCAGGTGGAGCTCCGCCTCCGCGCGGATGCGGCGCGGGAGGTCTCCTTCGCCACGGTGACGGGGGCGCCGCTCTGGAAGCCCTCCTACCGGCTGCTGCTGCCGAAGGCGGCGGGCGAGGCGCGGCTGCAGGGCTGGGCGGTTGTCGAGAACCGCTCGGGGGCGGATTGGGCGGGGGTGCGGCTCTCCCTCGTCTCGGGCAATCCGGCGGCCTACCGGCAGGCGCTCTACACGCCGATCCGGGTGGAGCGGCCGGAGCTGCCGGTGCGAGCGGCGGAGCAGGTGCGGGTCGCGGCGGATACCGGGCCGCGGCCGCCGCCGCCCGTGGCCGCCATGGCCCCGGCGCCGGCGGCGCGGGCGATGCGGATGGAGGCGGAGGCCGCCCCCGTCGCCGCGGCGCCGGTCGCTGCGCTGCCGCAGGCGGCGGCGGAAAGCACGGCGGGGCGGGTTGCCTTCACCCTCCCCTCCCCCGTCTCGATCCGCGGCGGGGAAACGGCGAACCTGCCCTTCCTCGATGCGAGGCTGGCGGCGGAGCGGGTCTGGTGGGTGCAGGATACCGGAGCGCGCAACCCGCTCGGCGCGGTGCGGCTGCGCAACCAGGGCGGGCCAGTGCTGCCGGATGGGCTGGCGGCGGTCTTCGACGCGGCCGGGGCCTATCTCGGCGATGCGGAGCTGCGGGCGGTGCTGCCGGGGGAGCAGCGGCTGCTGGCCTTCACGCGCGACCGCGACGTGGCGATGAGCTCGAGCGCGGCGAGCGCCGAGCGGCCGGTCGGGGTGGAACTGCGGCGCGGTGTCGTCGTGCTCGCCTCGATCCGGCGGGAGGAGGTGGCGCTGGCCGTCGATCCGCGCGGGGCGCGGGGGCGGATGGTGGTGGACCTGCCGCGGCGGGTTGGGGCGCGGCCACTCTTCGCCGTCGCCGCCGAGGGCGACTTCGGCCTGCGGACGGAGGCGGTGCTGGAGGGCCAGCCGGCGACGCTGCGCTTCGCCTGGGAGCGGGAGGGGCGGGCCGAGGTGCCAATCCTCGACCAGGGGCTCGGCGACCCGGTGCTGCTGCGCTGGCGGGAGATCGACGTGGAGGCGAGCCTGCGGCGGCTGCCGGGAGGTGCCGGGAGCCTCGAGACCCTGCGCTCGGTGCTGGAGCGGCTGCCGGCCGATGCGCCTGGGCGGGCGGCGCTGGAGGCGGTGGTCGCCGGGCTCGGCGAGGCGCGGCGGCTGCTGGATGCGGCGCGCGGGGCGATCCGGCAGTACGGGGTGGCGGAGGCGGCGCTCGGCCGGGCACGGGCGGCGGCGGAGGATCGCAGCGGGGCGGAGCGGGAGGAGGCGCGGCGGCGGCTCAACCAGGCGAGCCTCGCCGCCGAGCGCGCCGGGGCGGCGGCCGATGCGGCCTGGGAGACTTGGCAGCGGCAGGTGGCGGAGGTGCTGGGGCAGACGGGCTAGAGCAAACTGCGATCAGGTGGAATCACCTGCTGGGAGGTGTTTGCTCGATCAAACAACAAGCTAGCAGCCTGTCGGATTTGGGTTTGCCGGTGGTTTGTTGGGTGGCGAGGGGGTCAAGCGGGGAGCCGCAGGCGGTGGAGCCTGCGGCCGTTGTAGGCGATGGCG